>JAFCCK010000019.1 GCA_017610245.1 Candidatus Iainarchaeum sp. | reverse complement strand
TCAACCGTTTGCAGGAGTTGAAAGGGAACGTGTTTACTGAAGAAGATGCAGATGAAGTGCTTAAAACGCTCCGCGATTTGGAATACGCTGATTGATATGCCGAAAGCAAGAGTGCTACAGCTCGTTACATCCTTTCTTCGCTTTAAGGGGGACGACAGCTTCAACCACCTCTTCATGAAGAGGCTTGTTGATAGGGGCGTTGAAATTGATGTAATTGTGCCGCACGACAGGGAGAATAGTTTGGGGTTTGAGGTTATTGACGGTATCAGGATTCATCGCTTCCAGTACTTTTTCCCCAAACGTTTCCAGAGAATAGCATACCATGGAGGGGTAGCTTTCAACCTTGCAAACAGCTGGATAGCAAAGGCACAATTCCCATTTTTCATGCTCTCATTTTTCCTAAAAACAGCCAAGCATCTGCGAAACCACAACATCATACATGCGCAGTGGGTTCCAAGTGGTCTGATAGCGGTCTTTTTCAAGTTGCTGACGGGAAAGCCTGTTGTGCTTTGGATTCACCGTATGGTTTACCGCAATCCCATAACAAAGGCCCTCACTTCATTTGTCCTCAACAATGCCGACTATGTGATGTTCAATGCATCCTACACCACGAAAAAGGCTCAGGCAATTTCCAACATGAGGGACTTTGGAATTGTTTCTCCGAGTGTTGATGAAACCCTGTTCAGACCAATGCCAAAGCCAGGGCTTAGGAAAAAGCTCGGCCTCTCCCCCTCACAGAAAATCATCTTCTCAGCAGGGCGCTTTGTTGAAAAGAAGGGATTTCCCTATCTCGTTGAGGCAATGAAGCATGTTAAAGCCAAAGATATTGTCTGCGTTATTGCAGGCTATGGTCCCAAGGAGAGAGAGCTGAAGCAGCTTGTAAAAGAGCGCGGGCTTGAGAAGAAGGTGCTTTTTGTAGGTAGGATACCAAACGCAGAAATCCCGCTCTGGATGAACGAGGCAGACCTCATTGTTGTGCCGTCAATCATTGACTCAACAGGGGAAACCGAAACCCTTGGGATTGTAGCAATAGAGGCAATCGCCTGCGCCAAGCCGGTAATAGTATCCAAAGTAGGCGGTTTGGTGGATGTTGTAAAGGACGGCTACAATGGATTTCTCGTAAGGCAGAAGCAGCCGCTTGAGCTCGCGGAAAAAATCGACCAGGCCTTCAAGAATCCAGCCAAGCTGAAGCAGCTCGGAAAGAACGCAAGGGCACACTGCGAACAAAACTTTTCATGGGATAGTGCGGTGGAAAAAACGATTAAGATTTACGAGAAAGCGCTTAGAGGGATATAATTAAGCATTTTTTCTTCTTTCAACTTTTCTTTTTCCTTCAGCCTACTATTCTGCCACGTGATTTAAATACTCCGCCCCTTCTTAACTTCTTCCTTGGCATTGGCGGTCTTTTCACCGTCTTTTTGGGCTTGGTAGGTCTTTTTGGTTTTTTAGGCATATTGTAAAAACAAACTCCATCCTACTATTTTAACCTTTCCCCTTTGGGCCGGGAAGCCTAATCTTTCCTCGCAAGGAAGAAAATATTCCTGTTCAGGCGGTTGTTCCTGAAAAGCCCGTCAATCCTTTTTATCACAGGCAGCATCACTTTCGGCAAATAACTGTGCCATGGCACAAAGTGCATTGATTCAAACCTTTCAACAGTAAAGCCGCTGCCCTCAAGCAGGCTGTGCAGCTCTCCCTTGCTGAACCATTGCTCTACTGGCTGCATTGCAACTTTGCTGAGAACCAGATAGGGCAGATAAACTGTTGAATATTTGTTCGGCGTGGTTATAATCAGCTTGCCCCCTTTTTTCAGGATTCTGTTCACCTCTCCCAGCAGTTTCTTTCTGTCAACAATATGCTCTATTACCTCCCTAAGCACAATGCAGTCAAAGAAGCCGCTTTCATATGGGAGATTCCCCTCCTCAAGGTTAACATACCTTGCCTTGACCCTCTTCGGCACCTTCGCAAGCGCCTTCCTTGAAATATCACACCCATAAAGCTCCCTGTTCCTGAGCTTTGCAAGCAATTCCCCAGGACCGCAGCCCATGTCAAGCACCCTTTCGCTGGGGGAGATTGCAGACAGGATAAAACTGTCTATGTTTGCATGCCTGTAGTCCTCATAAAGGTATTTCTTCCAGTCGAGGTATTCATCATAGAATTCTTCAATCTCCTTTTCTTTTCCCATGCAATCCCCTACTTAATGTAATTCACAAGGCTCCATGCGCTCCTCAGGCTGCTTTTGAGCAGGTTCCAGTTTGTCAGCCTATGCCTCAATGCCTTGGAAATATAGTGCGGCCTTAGGTAGTATTCCCTGTAAGCCAGCTTCATCCAGTGCAGCATGTCATCCCTGCTTAAGTTGGGATACTCAAAGATGGGAGTGATGCAGCCCTCCTCATCAAGGTAATCCGCCCACTCCTTAAAGCGTAGATACCCATTACTTTCAAGGTAGTGGTAGAATTCTGTTCCGGGATAGGGCTGTGCAACACTGAACTGCACAAAGTCGAGGTCAAGCCCCTTGGCAAAATCAATTGTCCTTCTTATTGTTTCTGCTGTTTCATTGGGCATGCCAAGCACAAAGGTGCCATGCACCTGAATTCCCGCCTCATTAAAATAGCGCGCAGCTTTTCTCGCCTGTTCTGTTGTGGCCCTTGAACCTTTCTTCATTGATTTCAGCATTTCATCACAGCCGGATTCAAACCCTACCTTCACCAAAAAACAGCCGGCTTTCCTCATCGCTGTGGCAATCTCCCTGTCAACACTATCAACCCTGCTGTATGCAACCCAGGGCATGTCAATGCCTTCCTTCACAATCAAATCGCACAACTCCAGCAAATGCTTTTTGTTCACATTCATGGTATCGTCATTGAAGAGCACGCTCTTGAAATTGAAGTTTTCCTGGAGATGTTTCAATTCAGCAACAACATTTTCCGGGCTCCTGAACCTGTAGCCCCTCCCTGACATAAGCTGTGGTCCGGCACAATAAATGCAGCCATGGGGGCAGCCCCTCCCTGCCAGCACAAAAGTGAATGGATTCTTGTACAGTGCGGAATAGTATTTCTTGTTTGGCAGGAATTCCCTTGCTGGAAAGGGCAATTCATCCAGATTCTTTATAAGCGGCCTGTCCTTGTTATGTGCAATCCCATTTCCCTTCCTGAAGCTTATCCCATTCACTTTCCCGAGCTCTTTGCCTTCAGCAAGCTCCCCTATGGTGTAATCATATTCTCCGCGAGCCACAATATCAAAGCCCCTCTTGATGGTATCTTCCGGCACAGCGGTTGCATGCGCCCCCACCGCAACAGTCTTTGCTCCGGTCCTTTCGGCAATTTTTTTAGCAAGCCCTGCATCGCTCTGCACAGATGCCGTGGAGGTGAGCATTATCACATATCTTGGGAAGCGTTTTGCAATCCTGGCAATAGTCTGCTCCTCTGAAATCTCCAATGCCGGGGCATCAATCAAATCAACGCTGTGCCCTAAATCGCGGCATATGGCTGTGGCATAGCCCAGCATTATTGGAGGATGCAACGCCTTTTGCGGGCTTACTGCCTGAAACCTTACCTCTCTGTTATATGTTCCCCTAAAGGGAGGGTTCAAAAAAACAATGTTCATGCATTCACCAAAAACCGCTGTATCTAATAAGAAAATGTCCTCTTTATTAATTTAATGAGATTGGTACAATCATCTCATTTCCTCTGCAACAAATGCTGATAGCGCTGTTATTTTTGGATTCCCAAGTTCCTTTCCCAGATTGTTTGACCAGAAGCCATATTCGCTTCTATGGTCGCCATACTGCCCAACAGCCTTCATCCCGTGGTCGGAAATTATGAACAGGGGCTCTCCCTTGGCTGCTGCCCTGCCTGCAATTTCATCCAAATCCATATAAATTTGCTGCATTTTTTCCTTTACCCCAAAGCTTACATGTCCAACAACATCAGCAACATTGAAGTAATAAAAGAGCAGCCCGAAGCCAGCACCCAAATCAGCCAAAAAATTTTCCTTTATTTTCTCATGATAGGCAACCATCGGTCCAATAAATTCCTCAACCGTTATCTCATCATTGAAGAATTTTTTCAGCAAATCCCTCTCGCGCAAATGATGCTCCTTGCTATAGTTATAGCCAGGTACATCAACAGCCTTAAAGGAATCAAAGTTCTTGAAAAAGGTCTGCTCCGCCTTCAGCTTAAAATTCCACATTCGCTCATTACCCATTGCAACAATTTCTTTCTCCAAATTCTTCCCGGTGAGAAAGCTGCTCCACAACACAATCGTGCGGGGCTCTTCAAACTCGCTTATATCTGTTTTGCCAAAGCTGCCCTGCATTAGGTTGCGGCAGCCAAATTCCTCCACATACTCAATTTCCAGGCCGTCTATTCCGAGGATTATTGCCACGTCAATCCCTTACATATACCCTAAGTGCCTAAGCTTTTCCATCATATATTCCTTGTCTTGGGCTCGCCCTGTACGCTCTTCCACTTTGGTAGTCTTAAGCTCCTCGATTATCTCATCTATATTGCTTGCTTTTGAATCAATCGCACGACAGCAGGGCTCGCAGCCAATGCTCCTGTATCTTTTCCCTTTCTTAGAAAAGTAGAGTGGAACAACAGGCATTTTCTCCTGCTTTACATACCGCCAAATATCTATTTCATTCCAGTGCAGCAGTGGGTGTACGCGAACATGGCTGCACTTTTCCCCAAAATCTGTTCCAAACAGACTCCAGCCGCTCATCTCAGCATCCTGCAACGCTTCGAAAGGACTGTCCCCGCCTTTCTTCTCCCTTGCAATGTTCCACTTGAAGTCCTTGTCCCTAGGGGAAAAATAGCGTTCTTTTGCCCTTACACCGTGCTCATCTCTTCTTATCCCGAGGAGCAGGGCATCAAACTTCTCCTTCTCAAGAAGCTGCTTAAGGGCATCTGTTTTCAAAGCATTGCAGCACTTGAACCTGTCGCCCTTTGGGCCCACCTCACCGGAAAGCTTCTTCTTGTTTTGGGCGATAAGCAAATCCAAATCCCATTCCTTTGTGTACTTGTCGCGAAACTTGTAAATGTCCTTGAACTTGTAACCAGTGTCGATATGAATTACCGGGAAGGGAACAGTCCCATAAAATGCCTTCTTGCAAAGCCACAGCAGTGTGGTGGAATCCTTCCCAATGCTCCATAGCGCGGCAATCTTCTTGTACTTCCTGTAAGCCTCCCTTATGGTGTAAATGCTCTTACTCTCCCTTTCCTTAAGGTAATCCATTCTCTCGCCTCACATATATCCCAGTGCCTTGAGCTTATCGTGTATCAGCTTCCTTTTGTCGCTTGTCTTTCGTCCCTCTTCCAGGAAGATTTCCCTCAGAACAAATGTAACAAAGTCCGAGGATGAACTAAAGCCCGTGCCCTTAATGAACGATTTTATTTTCTTGTACAAGGGCTCTGGAATTGAGATTGTTGTGTGCTTAGCCATAATAATAGTTAATAATAGCTAATAACATTTAAAAACGCTTGCCTTTCAGCGCCTGAAGCTTTTCCCGCATTGCCCCAAGAACGTCCTGCCTCTCAGCAGCCAGATTCCTGCTTTGCTTTGCATCATATTTCAAGTCAAAAAGCTGTTCAGGAATGCTTGGATTCTGCGCAGCATGCACATACTTCCACCTGCCTGTCCTAACTCCTTCAAGCCAGTCCCCCTTTCTTGGGATTTTCAGGTCAGTAGCCTCAACAAACACGGGCCATTCCTGCAGCTTCTTCCCTTTCACAAGCGGCAGCAGGCTCCTGCCATCAATACCCTTTCCCAAATTAAGCCCAAAGAGCTCTGCAAGGGTTGCGGCAATGTCCACCTGCCCGACCTGCTGCTCAATTACCCCGCCCTTCTGGAACGCTTCGCCCTTGAGCAGCAGTGGAATTCTCAGCAACTCCTCGCTCAAATCAAAGCCATGGCTCTCCCTTCTGCAATAGCCCTTTGAAATTCCCATTACTCTGAGAACAGCATAGAACGCAAAGCAGAGGTGATTGAAATACTCCTGCATCTTGTTTGCAGGAATTTTCTCACCGTGGTCGGCGGTAAGGACAACAACAGTGTTTTCATCAAAGCAGCCAAGCAGTTTTTCCAAGTAAGAATCCAGGCAGCTCAACGCCCTCTCATATGCAATTTTCCCATAACGTGCCTTATTAAATTCCCTTGCCATGAAGCGCATCCTGTGCAGCTCCCATAAATGAACCAAAAGGAAGAATGGCTCCTTCAGCCCCTTCTCCTTTATTCTCCCGATAAGCTCCTCGCCCCATCTGCCATAGGTATGCTTCCTTATGTCCCTAAAATTGTATTCATCAAAGCCCCTATCAAGGCCCAGCCCTTCCCCCAAGGGCCCTGTTACCTCAGCAATTGTATAATAGCCCTTTTCCCTGAATGCCTCTGCAATTGTTTTCACTCCCTTATCCAAAGTATGCGGACCATTGTTCCTGATCCCATGCTTAAAGCTATAGCGCCCGGTTAAAATGCTTGCAAGGCAGGGGCTTGTGCTGGAAGCGGTGCTTATTGCCTGTGTAAAAACAGTGCCCTTTTTTCTCAGCCTCTCCAGGAAAGGAATCCTTGCATTGCCCTCCCCCAAAAAATGGTCGTTCCTCAAGCAGTCAACTACAATCAGCACAACATTTGGCCCGTTTGCCCTGCTGCTGCCCATACTCCCACCGATAATTAGGATATCCGATTGATTTAATAAACATTTAAATCCCTTCTTCTATAAAAAATAATTCCGGTTTTTGCTTATGGCTACAATAGAAAAAGGCACCCTGTATCTTTTCTCATCAAAAATAGTTTTTTTCCTTACCGGCTATCTCCTCTACTTTATTTTGGGGAGGTTTCTCCTTACCCCAGAGGAATTCGGAATTTTTGGCGTTGTTGTCGGGCTTATCGGGATAACAAATGTGCTGCTCGCCCAGGGGATACAGCAATCAGTCAGCAAATTCGTTTCAGCCCAAAAGGAGCTCGCCCCTGTAATAAAGCGCAAGGCATTCAAGCTTGAGATTCTCCTTTCCATTATATTCTTCTTCGCCTATTTCCTTGCCGCGCCCTTTGCTGCCCAAATATTCAACGAGCCAAGGATGGTCCTGCTAATACAAATTTCAGCAATAGGCATCTTCTTCAGGCCATTTGTCAGCATAATGAGGGGCTACCTGAATGGCCTGAAGAGGTTTAAGGGAGAGGCAGTTCTTGCAATGGCAACGCGCATATTGAGGCTTGCTCTCCCAGTGCTGCTTGTCGCGCTCGGCTACTCCCTTTTCGGCGCGTTTCTCGGCATTGCGATTGCAATGATACTCTCCTTTTCAATAGGCTTAGCAATGACAGGCCTGCCAACTCGCAACAATAACAGCTTCAGCTCCAACACCCTTATACTGTTTGCCCTCCCTGTCATTGCGTTCTCCCTTATCCAGAGCCTTCTCACGCAGCTTGATATGTTCTTTGTGAAAGCGATGCTCACAGCCGGGGAGAATGCCGGCTATTATGTTGCCGCTACAACCCTTGCAAAGCTGCCCTATGAGGCAATCACAACAATTGCCCTGGTTCTTCTCCCACTGGTTAGTGAAACAAGTTTCGCAAACAGGATTGCAAAAACCTCCTTTTACATCATGCACGCTTTCAGATACGCCATTCTGTTCATTCTCCCGACAGCCCTGATTGCCTCCGTTACAGCACTCCCCCTAATAACCCTTTTCTACAGGCAAGCCTATGCCCCTGCCGCATCTGTCCTCTCAATTCTTGCGATTGCATATCTCTTCCTTGCCTTCTTCACTATCTCAGCAACCATAATAATCGCGCATGGAAAGCCAAAGCACGTTTTTGCGATCGGAGCGTCCGCGCTTTTGCTTGATTTTATCCTGAACTATTACCTTGTCCCAATACTGGGAATGGAGGGAGCAGCAATTGCAACCCTTGCCTCAATGGCCATAGCCGCACTCATTACAACAGCATATGTCTTTGGGAAATTCAGGGTTTTCCCATTCAGGAGCGGGGCAAAGGCTTTGCTTGCAGCAGCTATACCAATTGCAATTTCGCCCTTCTTCTATTGGAGCGGCCTGATGCTCCTGCTGGAGTATGCCATACTGGTTGCGATTTACATAGTGCTGCTCTTCCTCCTGAGGGAGATAAGGGAAGAGGATTTCATTATTTTGAGGAATGCACTAGGATAATTTCGCATTTTTTATTAAAGTATCGGTGCAAAAATAGAGTGATAGGTGTGGCTTTACTAAGGGGTCTATGGCTCCCGCTCTGGATGCGCTGGAAGACATTTAGCTACAGCATGAAAGGTCTCAGGATTGGGAAAAACCCGAGCATAAGGAAAAGTGTGGAAATATCCAAGCAAGCAACAATAGGTGACAATGTAAATATCGGCGAGAATGTAAAGATAAAGGGCAAGGTTTCAATCGGGAACAATGTATTTGTAAATGACGGCTGCTATTTATTTGCCCCTGCCCAGGTCACTATTGAGGATGGCGTAACATTTGGCCCGTTTGCCTTTGTTGTGAGCGGCGACCACAATTTATACAATACAAGGCAAGATGGAGCAAAGGCTCCTGTAAAAATAGGCAAGAATTCCTATATTGGGGCACACGCAATAATCCTGAAAGGCGTTACCATCGGAGAAAACTCAACAATAGGGGCTGGCAGTGTTGTAACTCACAACATTGCCCCTTTCACTGTTGCAGCGGGCAATCCTGCAAAGGAAATCAGGAAACTGAAGGGAATTAAAAAATAATCCCACAGAGCTTTTTTATGCGCAAATCAATAACACTGGTAAATCCATCTTTTGGGGTGTATGTTTCACACCCAAGCCCGCCTCTTGGCATTGCGTATCTTAAAGCCGCATTGGAACAGAACGGCATAAGGGCAGAGCTGGTCGATGAAACAGCCGGAATGTCTGCCTCCCCAAACAAAATTGATACCGAATGGGTTGGCATATCTATCTTCACTCCAACTGCCAAGCAGGCATATGAAATGGCCGACCGCTACAGGGCATCAGGGAAGAAGGTTGTGATTGGAGGTCCGCATGCATCCATTCTCCCAAAGGAAGCATTAAAGCATGCTGACAAGGTTGTTGTTGGAGAGGCAGAGAAAAGCATTATGGAAGTTTTTTCCTCCAGGAAAAAGATTATTGAAAACCCGCTCATAAAGGATATTAATTCGATTCCATTTCCAAACTGGCACGGCTTGCCCCTAAACAAATACACTGCCCCCACAAGAAAGCGCCCCTATCTCAAAATAATGACCTCCAGAGGCTGCCCATGGAACTGCGTCTACTGCTTCAAGGGAATATTCGGCAGAACCTATAGAATGCGCTCTCCCAAAAATGTTGTTGATGAGATTGTCCATTTACAGCAGGAATACAATTGCAAAGAAATTGCTTTCATTGACGACAATTTTAGCCAGAACAGGGCCCGTACTTTAGAAATCTGCAGGGAAATTATCCAAAGGAAGATAAAAATCGACTGGACCTGCCCAAATGGCGTTAGGGTGGACACACTTGACCTCTCCCTTCTAAAGCTTATGAAAAAGGCGGGCTGCTACCAGCTTTCTTTCGGAATTGAATCTGGCAACCAGGAAGTGCTGAACAAGGTAGGCAAGGGAATAAAGCTAGGGCAGGTTGAGAATGCGGTAAAATGGGCAAAGCTCGCGGGAATTGAAACAATCGGCTTCTTCATGATAGGGCTTCCAAATGACACTGAGGAAACAATGCAGCAGACAATTGATTTTGCAAAGTCCCTGCCTCTCGACCTTGTGCAGTTCACAATCACAGTCCCGTATCCCGGAACAGAACTCTACTCCATGGTCAAAAAGCAGGGTAGCTTTTTGGTTGATGACTGGAGCGCGTTCGGCTCCTACAGCGGCAAGGCATATTATGAGCTTGGGGCAATGAAAAAGGAATTGGTTGAGAAAATGTACAAGAAAGCCTACAAGGAGATTTATTTCCGCCCTGGCTATGTGCTAAAGAGAATCGCAAAAAACCCGAAGCTCCTTCTCTCAGGTCTGCAGTACTTTACAAAGCTCTTCAAGAAGTGAGTGCTCCCTTACTTCCCTTTAATTTCCTGTTTCTTCAGCCTGTAGAGGATTTCTTCCTGGATTTTTCTCTGCCTGTCGCTCATGTCCGCTATCAGTGCAAGTACAATTAACAGAAATCCTAGAATTATCAGCACTACATCAGCATATGCAACCCAGAGGTATGGGGTAATGACATGGTATATGAGAAGCCTTAGCCAGAGGAAAAATGCGCTTATCCCGCCGGCAAGCAGGAACAGCAGCCCAATAGAGCCAAAAAACTTCAACGGCTTGTAATCCCTGATTGTCCTTGTGATTATTATCAATGCCTTAATGCCATAGGAATACCAGTGTTTTACAATCCTGCTTTTGCCATTCCTTTCACCGACAACCTTGCAGGGGATTTCCTCAATTCTCATTCCCTTCTGAATCAGGTCCATGAGGGCTTCCTGCGTATAGGTGAATCTCCCAAAGAGATTCAATCGCAATGCCGCTTCCCTGCTGTAAGCCCTGAAACCGCACTGCGTATCAGTAAAGCTGCTCCTCGTAAGGAAATTAATAAGCCCTGTGAAAAGTCTGTTCCCAAATTTCTTGACCCATGGCATTGCAGGTTCCAATCCCTTGTCCTTGAACCTGCTGCATGTTGCAACCTCTGCCCTTTCCGTTAGGATTGGCTTCACAAGCCTTGGAATGTCATTTGGATTGAACTGCCCATCAGCATCAATATTCACAATAATATCTGCCTTCATCTTTAGGGCTTCCCAGAGCCCATTCTGGAAAGCAGTCCCCAGACCGAGGTTGCTTGCATGGGAAACAACCTTATCTGCGCCAGCCCTCTTAGCCTTATCAGCAGTTTTATCAGTGCTTCCATCGTCAAGCACTAGAATAGCGACTTCCCTAACGCCTTCAATTTTTCTCGGAATCGCCCTTATCACCGCCCCAATAGTCTTCTCCTCATTGTAAGCAGGAATCAGCACAACCAGTTTCTTTCCAACCATTGTTTCACCGATTATCTTCACAACGTAAAAAGAAAAGGTGCTGCCGCACATCATGATTCTTAGTTTTCTTTTAGTGCAGCTTTTCTTTTTCTAAAAGAAAAGGTGCTGCGAAAACAATAAATAGGTTCTCAAAACTGGGATTCGAATTTTGTACCACCAAAGAGCGAGAACCCTTTATATATTTTTTTGAAATAACTCTATCTAAGGATGCCTGATTACAGAAAGCTATTTTTATTGATTTTAGTTGTTGGAATAGCGGTAAGGTTTTTTACAGCCATAGCTTTGCCTGATGCATCCCAGAGCGACACCTTCTACCACCTTACAATAGCAAAGAATGCGATGGAGAGCGGCTCTTTCTTCTCAAACAACGGGCTTTTTGCAATAACATCTGTCCCCCCTG
>JAFCCK010000170.1 GCA_017610245.1 Candidatus Iainarchaeum sp. | reverse complement strand
AAAGATACTGGAAAACAACGATTCAATTGAATTGGGTCAAATCGCAAGGGGCGAAACGCTGCAAATTGTGGTGCAGAGGAAAAGTGGCTTCGATTTCCAATGGGACCGCTTGACAGTTGACCAGGGTGCGCTTCCTGACGATTGGACAGCAGAATCAACTGCAACAGACAAAGCCCTTGTTATTTCAATTACTTTGCCCAGGGATGCGGAGGAAAGCATTCAAAAAATCTCGCTCTTGCTGGAGAGCAACTCACAACCGTTTTCACAGGAAAGGTTCTCGGCATTCATCACAGTGAAAAAAAACCTTTTGAGGGCGAGCATGGACAAGCTGAAGCAGAATACAATGCTTGGGGAGGAAACAGTTTTTCACATCTTGCTAAACAATGAGTCGATTGCGGTGCAAAACGTAATTGTTAAATCCTCGCTTCCTGGATACTGGTTCTCTCCAGTGGAAATAGAGCTGCAGCCACTCGAAACACTTGACCTCAACCTCAGCGTTTACCCCCAAAGCTATGGCACAAGGCGATTCACCTTCGCTGTTTCCTCCCAGCTAAATAGCTTCGAGCAGAGCTTTCAAGCAGAATTGAATGTTTTCTCAACCCTCAAAGGCAAATTTTCTTCGCCCAGATTTGGTTTCCCGTTCTTCACCCCTTCACTGCTCTCCCAGTTTTTGATAAATGCGTTCCTTGCCTTCCTTTCGCCTCCACCTTTGTAGGAAAAAAGGTTTTATTGCCCATGAACAAGCTAGAATCTTTCTCCGAGGAAATAATTTCGCTGGTAGATAAGGGCATTGTAAAGAATAAATTAGAGCTCAATTACTGGAAGACAAGGCTGGCGAAGAAGTATTCTTTGAAAGAAATTCCCTCCAACCCAGACATTCTCTCATTTTTAGAGGAAAGAAGCGCCAAGCTTATTTCTGTTCTCGGCTTAAAGCCCACGAGAAGCCTTAGTGGCATTGCTGTTGTTGCTGTTATGACAGCTCCGCATAAATGCCCGGGCAACTGTATTTACTGCCCAAGTTCTTTGCTTCGCGGCATAGCCCTTCCAAAAAGCTATACTGGGAGAGAGCCCGCAGCAATGCGCGCCGTTAAGGCTGAGTTCAATCCAAGGAAGCAAGTGTTGAGCAGGCTTCGCCAGCTGCATGAGACAGGGCATAGCACTGATAAAATTGAATTGATTGTTATGGGCGGTACCTTTCTCTCGCAGCCCAAATCCTTTCAAAAAAAGTTTATACTCTCCTGCATAAATGCCATAACAAACAGGAAGGCAAGAACACTGGGGAAAGCAAAGGAGAATGCGATGCGTTCCCCACATAGAATAACTGGCATTACCTTTGAAACTCGCCCAGATTTCTGCGGAACAGCGGAAATAAACAGCATGCTTTCGTTGGGGGGCACAAGATGTGAACTTGGAGTGCAAACAATCTACAATAGCGTATACAAAAAAATTAACAGGGGCCACACTGTTAGGGAGGTTGTTAAGGCAACTCAGCTATTGAAGGACAGTGCGTTCAAGGTAACATACCATTTCATGCCGGGCTTGCCCGGCTCTGCCATCCAGAAGGATGAAAAGGCCTTGAGAGAAATATTTTCAAATCAAAGCTTTAAGCCTGATTCAATAAAGCTCTATCCCTGCCTAGTAATGCCTAATACAGAGCTTTTTAAGCAATGGAAGCAGGGCAAGTTTTGCCCAATAGAAGAGAAGCAAGCCCTTGGGCTCATTCTTAGAATGAAGCGTTTTGTGCCAAGGTGGGTACGTATTATGAGAATCCAAAGGGATATCCCAAGCAATCTGGTTGTTGCAGGGGTAAAGAGAACCAATTTAAGGCAAATCGCCATGGAAGAAGCCGAAAAGAAGGGCATAAAATGCAATTGTATCCGCTGCAGGGAAGCAGGGTTAAGCTCAAGAAACGCAAAGAAAAAGCCTTCCCTGAAAAAAGCCAAGATGTTTATTGAAGAATACGAAGCCAGTCGTGGTATAGAAAAATTCATCTCAATAGAGGATTCGGGAAGGGAAAATCTCTTCAGCTTCCTGAGGCTGCGCCTACCTTACAAACCATTTAGGAGGGAGATAGGCAAAAACACCGCATTGGTTCGCGAGCTCCGTGTTTTTGGAAGGGCTCTCCCCCTGGGAAAACGTAGCATAGGCGAGATACAGCATCAAAAAAAAAAAAAAAAGCTCCTACAGAAAGCAGAAGAAATCGCAGCTGGAGAATTAAACGC
>JAFCCK010000169.1 GCA_017610245.1 Candidatus Iainarchaeum sp. | reverse complement strand
CTTGACAGGCTTGCTCAATTTGCCGAATGAAAGAACTTTCCCAGGAACGAGCAAAAATTTTTTGCCTGTAGCACGGCTCATCCTATCGATTTTCCACAGATTAACCACTATCCTTCTCCGCCTTGGCTTCCCCAATCTTTTCGCTATATCCCGCCACAATGCTACATTTCCTTTTCTGCCCGCCTTCTCGAGCAGAGCAATTGCTAGGGAAACCTCTTCGTTTCTTGGCCCTCTACTCTTCAACCCAAAACACCACTTTGCATTAAATTTTCAGGAGGCTTTTTGCAGGGGGGAGGATTCGAACCCCCGAAGGCACTAAGCCACAGGATATCCTACCCTCGATTTCAATGGTCTTAAGTTGAGCAGAATCTTAAAGATTCTCCTGCCCCTTTGACCACTTGGGTACCCCTGCATCGCCTCCTTAAACAATCTTTCCTTGCTACATCATTTAATTTTTTTCATTTCTTTTTCAAACTGCTTTGCTTTTTCCCGCAACGCGGCAACCGCTTTCTCCATAATTTCCCTCGCGTTCAAGCTTCCCATTGGTTCCAGCACCAGCCTGAAAGTGTTTGCCTCATTTTCATCCTGCTCAAAGGCTATCACTGCAGGCTGCCATTTTGCGTGTTCTCTCCCAGACTGCATAACTGCTTTCATTTCAAGCTTTAGCCTCTGGTCTTTTCCCAACTTAACCAATGGAACCTTTTTGTCTGCCACCTCCACTTTGGGGTCGGTACTCTTTATGTCCTTGCTATAGACAACACAGGGCCCTTCTTTCTCCAGCACCATTTTAACGCTCTCTCCAGTCTTGTAACCTTTTGCACTGGACTTGATTGGCAGCAACCCCAGCCTATGGGCAAGAAACTCATCAAACATCACTGAATCGTTTTCATAAATTGAAATGTCCTCTATAGCGAGTGTGGGCACATCCTGCATTACTGTTCTTCTCACAGCATTGATAAATGCGTTATCCACGCCCTTTACCTCTAACCTAAATACCCCGTCTTCTTCAGAAATTTTTTTTACAGATACCATAAATAACTCTCCCTATTAATTTTTTTTATTTCTTTTTGCCCCTGTACCGCTTCTTTTTTCTGCAGCCATTGTGTGGAATCGGCGTTACATTTTCAATCGCCTTGATTATCAAACCATTTCTTGTAAGGCTCCTTATAGTTGCCTCGCTTCCTGCCCCAGGGCTATTTGATTTATTGCCGCCGGGAGCCCTTACCTTTACAATAACCTCTCTAATGCCGCGTTCCTTTGCCTTTTCTGCAACAATTTCAGCCGCTTTCATTGCAGCATAGGGGCTCCCTTCCTTATGCTGCGCTTTTACCACTTCCCCTCCAGAAGATTTCGCGATTGTTTCCGCGCCAGTTACATCTGTTAGCAATATAACAGTGTTATTGTGTGAAGCATAAATGTGCACAGTACCCTTATTTGCCACCTTCTTTCACCCCTTGCTTTTTTTCGCTTGGCTTTTTGCTCTCGGCTTCCTTTTTCTTTCCCGGAGCAGCAGTCTGCTCTTCCTTCTCAACACTAGCTTCCTCTTTCTCTTCTTTCTTTCCCCTTTCTTCTCCAGCAGCTTCCTTTCCCGGCTTTTCTCCAGCTTTCTCTTCCTTTGCCTCTTCTGCTCCCTTCTCTTCAATCGCCTCTCCTGGCTTTTTAGCAGCTGTCTCTCCCTTGCTCTCGGCTTTCTTTTCCCCCTTGCCTTCGCCACCTTCCCCTTCCGGCAAAGCCTCTTTAGACTCCTTCTCAACCCCTTTTTTGCCCTTGGGTTCCTTCGGCTTAAGCTGCATCTTTTTTCCATAGTATGAGATTTTTTTCTCCTCCTCAACCCTTACAAGATAGCTTGGGCTAGCTACCTTTCTACCGTTCACAGCGATACGCCCATGCACTATAAACTGCCTTGCCTGTTTTATGCTGTTTGCAAGTCCCTTCCTCAAAACCATTGTCTGCAGTCTCCTCTCAAGAAGGCTTTCAATCGACAGGGTTAAAACATCATCTAGAGTTGAATGCTCCGAAAGCAAGCCAAGCCTTGCAAGGCTTCCCAGCAGCTCTTTCTCCCTTTTCACCCTTTCCTCCAAGGGCAATGCAAGTAGTTTCCTAGCATTTTCCCTCTTTTTTCTCAAGATGGTTTCAACCCGCCAAAGCTCCCTCTTGTTCTTCAAGCCGTGCTTTTTCACTAGCTCTCTCTCCGCATCAAGCCTCTCCTTGTCATAAGGCCTTTGCGGAGTTTCATAGTGCTTTTT
>JAFCCK010000168.1 GCA_017610245.1 Candidatus Iainarchaeum sp. | reverse complement strand
AGGATCGTGGAAAGCTGCCTGCACTGCAGCATCAATCACTGCATTCCACAATGGCATTACTGGGTAGGGAAAACCAATGCAGCCCCTCAGCTCCTTCTCAGGAAAGGTATTCAGCGTCAAAAAGCAGCCCCTCTTCTCCAAGAACCTCTTCTTTTCCGTTGTCTCCGCAAGCCTTGCACCACTCGCGCTTGTGTATTCAATGCTTTTCCTTGCAAGCCGCAGCAGCTCCTTTCCATCTGCCAAAGAAAATTCCCCTGCCATAGAAATTACTCTGCGCGCAAATGTTTTTTAAGTTCCCCCCATATAAAATTATTTCATGCCAAAAGGAAAGGTTCACGGAAAGGGCGGAAGCAAGGGAAAGCAAACAAGAGAGGCGCAGCAGCGGGCCGCAAGGGCTGAAAAGGCCAAGGCAAAAATCACAGGCAAGCAACTGGCTAGGATGGGAAGGAAGTTAAGGAGGACAATAGCAGAAGTTGAAAAACTCACCGAATTTGCAGAAGGCGAGATGAGGAAAATACAAGAGGCACTTCAGTATCGCAGGATTAATCATGTAACCGCAAGTTTAAGATATCTTGCATTGGCAGACTGGTATGCCGAGCAGATGAAGGGTATAAAGATTATTGAAGACGGGAAAATACAAAGGTCTCCAACCCCAAAGGAACTAGATTTTTTTGCAGACTATAGGGCAGAAACTCTTAGGGGACTCAGAAAAGGCCTGACCGATGCCCAGATTAGAGAACGGGTTGAAAAGTGGAAGAGCCGCATCGGCAGGCCTGGCTATTGATTTATCTCATGTTTTGAATCAAGTTTTCAATTATTTCTTTTGTTTTTTCTTTGCTTAACCTTCCTATTTTTTTAAGAATCAGATTTGGATTTGCAGATGTAATTGCGCTAGTTTTTGCAAAACTTTCCATTTTCAGCTTCCCCTCTACTAAGGAATCTTCTAAAGGGATACAATGTTCTGTTTCTTTACTTGTTACTGGGCAGATCCAAGAATCAAATTTTTTATTGAATTTATCGTTGGAAACTACAATTGATGGTCTTATCTTGTAATCTATCATATTTGCAAAAGGGAACCTTGTAAGTATTATGTCGCCCTGTTCCAAACAACCCCCTCACAAATAGCTTTCCCAGTATTCATCGTCTTCGTCTTTCCAAGCCTCTGCAAATGCTTTTTCCGCCATGCGAAAATATTGTGGTTTTTCCCCCATTTTTTCCCTAAACAACTCTCTCACCACTTCGCTTTTGCTTTTATATAGACCCTTCTTTACTTTTTTCTCAGCCCATTTAATCATTTGGGAAGTCACATCGGCACTAAGAGTAGGCATACAAAACCTATAGCGGGCTATATATTTAAACCTTTCGGCTTTTTCGCTTTTCGCCGAACTCTCCCGAGCATTAATAAATTTTTCCCCCCCAGCTTGAATTATGCTGAGGAGAGTTGGCATAGTAGCGGCATTGCTTGCACTGTTTTTTCTGAGCGGCTGTCTGCAGGAGATGTCGATTGCAGAGAGGCACGCATGCATTGACTTGGCAAGCAGGGCTTACGTCCATGTTCCAGAATGTTGGGGCGAGAGCGAATGCTTTGCAGCAGTTCAGCAAACATTCTTTGGCTTTGATGAAAGCGTTTTTGATGCCCCAGTAAGAGAGGAGCTCTACGCTTTCAAAAACCATCTTGCGCTCAGCTGGCTCTACTTCAACCAGGCGAGGGAGAATGCTGGGCGGATAAGGGGAATCTGCTCCTCAAAGCAGGACACCAGCGAGCTCCCTTTCCATGTGAATGAATTGAACCACGCATTAAGAATTGCTTTCCAACACTCTGACAATGCCTTTCAGAAAGCATTTCTGGTCATTTTGCTTGAGGAGCAGGCCCTCGAAAGGGAAGAAATAGAACTCATAAACGAGGAGCCGCTGTTCGATTCCTACATTGCCCTAAATGACAACCTCAATGATTTGGAATTGAAGCATAGCAGCACCAAAACTTTTGCAGGGCATTACTTGAGGGAGGCAGCTTCGCTGCAGGAGCTTGCTGAAAGGACAGGATTCTCCCAAAAAATTATTACAGAGAAAAGCCTGCTTGATTTGCTCGAGCCTAGGGCACAGGAAATTTCTGATGAGGCCCAGGAGAGGACCTCACTAAGAATTCCTTTTCTGAGCGATGCGCTCGATTCCTTTGTAAGCTACCTCAACCGCATTTTGAAAATCAAGCAGGCCGCTCTTACACTGCCCGAATTTCCCTCTTTTGAATTCTTCCAGGTTTACAAC
>JAFCCK010000167.1 GCA_017610245.1 Candidatus Iainarchaeum sp. | reverse complement strand
GGATTCAAGCTGCTTTCCAGTCCGCTTACGATTGTCACAACCTTTCCAAATCTCCTCCTGTCAATCCTTATCTTTATTTTCTGCTCTTCCTTTGCTATCTCCCGGCATACACAAAGATTTTTCGGTAAACCACACTTTGGGCATATTTCATCCATTTTTCTCAAATCACCTCTATTTTTTTGGTTTTTCTTTTTCTCCCTTAATTTCCTTTTCCTTTATAACCGTCAGAATTCTTGCAATGGTCTTCCTAACGCTTTTAATCTTTCCCGGATTTTCTGGCCTAGTGCCGCCAGCAACCAACGCCTTCTCCCTTGCCAATTCTGCCTTCAGCTCTGCAACCTTCTCCCCCAATGCACTTACATCCATTGCCCTAATTTCACTCAGCTTCATTCAAAAACCTCACTTTTTCTCCTTTTTCCCCTTCCCAGGCGTCTCCTTTTCCACTTCTCCTTTCTTCTCCTTTTTCCCCTTTGCTTTCTTCTCTTTCCCAGCTTTCTTTTTTTCTTTCTCCTTCTTCTCCCCGACCTTTTCTTCTTTCTTTTCAGCCTTCTTCTCCTTCTTGGGCTTCTCCTCTTTTTCTTTGCCTTTTTCCTCTTTCTCCTCTTTCTTAGGCTGCTCCTTTTCTTCGGCTTTCTCTTCCTCTTTCTCCTCTTTGCTTTCCACAGCCTCCGCTTCCTTGGCTTCCTCTGCCTCTTCTTTAGCCTTAATCGCTTCCTCAATATCAATCTTGTCAGGGAACACCACCCCTGGCCTAATAATACGCAGTTTTATTCCAATTGCGCCTGCCTTTGGATAGGCGCTCGCCTTTGCGTAATCAACAAGCTTTGTCTGCGCGCCAACCTTTTTCATATAGCCCTCCGCAATCCTTTGCTTTCTCTTCCTGCCTCCTTTCCCAGCAAGCTTTCCCGACAAAACCAACTCAACACCCTGCGCCCCTGCGCCCATAATATCCCTAACAGTCCTAAAACCAACACTCCTCCAGCTGTATCCCCTCTCAAGCAAGGAGGCCATTTTGTTTACAATGGCTGTTGCATTCAAATCAGCCTGTGGCGTTTCCTGTATTTCAAGTTGTGGGTTTTCGATACCAAACCTTTTCCCGATTTCCTCTGTGAGCTGCTTGATGTTCTGCCCCTCTTTTCCAATAGCCAGGCCAGGCCTGGCAACATTCAGCACTATTCTCGTTACAAGCGGGGTCTTAACTATCTCTAGCCCAGTAAAGCCTGCTCTCTCCAGTTCTTTCTTCAGATAATTCTCCAGCTCTATTTTTCTGATTCCCTGCTTGATGAAAACCCTTTCAATCATTTTCCTTCCCTCACAATAACCTCTATGTGCGTTGCCTTCTTTCTCCTTCTCCTGCCACCAATCCTTCCCTTGGGCTGAAAGCTGTATCTCCTAAAGCCCTTGGAGGCAAATGCATGCACTATAAGCAGCTTTTCAGCATCCATTCCCTTGAAATCAGCATTTGCTTTCACGCTGTTAAGCAGCTTTATGAATGCCATGCACGCTTTTTCAGGATATCTCCCCGATTTCACTCCACTTTTGCTTTCTCCCTTTCTGTGCCCTACCTTTCTGTTGAATTTTCTCAATGGCAAAAAATCATGCTTTGCAATAACCCTCTCAAGAAAGGCGACCGCTTTCTCCAACGGCTTTCCATTTATTTCCCTGCAGATTTCTGTCGCGTATTTCAATGAAATGCCACTGTTGGCTACATACGCCCTTGCTGTATTACTCTTGCTCACCTGCACTTGATATGTTTTCTTAACCATGCTATCACTTTCTCGCTGTTATTGCAGTACTGCTCCTCGTTGCACCAATTCCCGCCTTTCCGTGCATCAACTTTTTCCTCGTCATAACCATTTCTCCAAGATAGTGACCTAACATTTCAGGCTTTACTTCGAAAATCTCAAAGCTGTTGCCCTTATGCACAGCCATCTTCAACCCAAGCATCGCTGGTACAATTAGGGCATCTCTCCTATGTGTCCTAATGGGCGTTGGCTCTTTTCCCTGCTTTTCCAAATCCCGTGCCTTCTCTATTTTTTTCAGCAGCTTTTTGTCAAAGCCCCTCAAAATGCTTCTCCTCGCCCTAGCATTAACCAACTGCGCGAAATCCTTCAAATCCATTTCCTGCAACTCAGCCAGTGTTTTTCCCCTGAAAGTGAACTCTTTTCTCGCCATGCTCTCACCTAATTCTTTTTCTTCCTCCCAGTTCTCCTCGATGCGATATGCCCGACCTTTCTCCCAGGATGCGCATGCCTGCTAGTACTCTTACTGCCGCCAGC
>JAFCCK010000166.1 GCA_017610245.1 Candidatus Iainarchaeum sp. | reverse complement strand
AGTAACAATACTTATTTATTATTAGTTTACGATTTAAAAGAAAAAAGCTGAATGCCATGGCTAGGGAAAGACACGAGAAAAAGCACGCCAAAAAAAAGGCAGCTGTTGTTTTGTCCGAATTGAGGGAAGACATCCGCTCCCTCAACAGCAGTATTCTCGTAATCGGGCAGAAAATGAAGTATTTGGTGAGAAATGAAAAAATTCTCGGAAGAAACCTGATTGTGCTGAACAAGAAGCTCAAAACCCTGGAGGAGAGAATAGCAACAGGGCAGATTGGGGGAAAAGTAGTTAAGGGGGAGGCTTCAGCCGAATTGCTGGAAAGGGTTGACGAGCTGAATAGAAAAATCAACGAGCTGCAGGCAGAGCTTTCCTCCATTAAGCAGGGAACTGCCTCCCAGGAGCAGCTGCAGGAATTGAAGTATGTTATTGACAGCATCAATCCCTTGGAATTGGTCACGCTTGAGCAGGTAAAGGAACTGATTGAAGAAAAGGGTAAGAGAAAGAAAAAATAATTATTGTAGGTCAGTACACTCGCTCAAGCCAGGTCTTAACAGTACGCGATAATTCTTCCTTCCCTTCAGCTGAATGCCAGCATCATTTCCCTTCACAATTGAGATTTTTGCCTCGCTCTCCTTTAAAATGCCCTCAGCCAAATCGATTTCGTTTTTGCATCCCAGCACAAAGCCCACACCGTACTGTTTCATTTCGTTTAAATCTTTAACCAACGCCTTTATCAGTTCATTGTCCTCGTTTCTTGGAACAACCCTTTTCGCTTCCGGCAGAACAAAGAGGCTTCTCAGCTGCTTTGAAGGCCCCTGCTTTTTGTAGTATTCCAGAATCCCCTTAAGCAGGCAGCTCACTACCATCAGGGAAACTCTCTCATCGTGCCCCTCCAAACGAATCAGTCCAGCCATTCCCAATCCTTTCAGCCAGCCCTTGCTAATCTCTTTTATGTCATTCTCCCCGTCAAACAGCTCTGGGTAGCGCAAATCCATAAGCTTCAACACCCTTACAACTCTATTCCTCTGGAATTCGTTAAAATCCCCACCCAACTTTCTTTCCTTGGCGACTTTCACTACATCAAGCAAACTTTTAACCTCTGTTTCCTCTATTATTTTTTGTATTTCTTTTGCCGCAATGCTTTCTCCCAGTCCAAGTATCTCCATCAAGCCCTTTTTGTTCACAAGATTCAAGTCAACCTTTATCTGCTGCGGAATATGGAAATCCTTCACAGGAAAGCCAATGGGCTCAATCTCAACCTTATATTTTTTTAACTCAGCCACATTGCTTGTCCTGTTGCTCAGCCCTTCGAACATGGCTGACCAATCCACTACAACTGCAGCAAGGTTTGAAAGAAGTGCCCCCTCAATAAGGAGATGAAGCGCATGTCTCCTCTCCTTTTCACTTCCCCCGCTTACAATTGTAGAGCCAAATAATGCCAAGGGCTCCTTAACAGCTGTTCCATCCTTTGTTATGCCCAAAATCAGCTCTCCAAAGGAAACTGCTTTTCCCGTTGCGGGAACAGCAGCAGGAATCGCCGCAGCAGGAGGGTGTGCTGCTGTAGAAAGAAACGGCACCATAAGCGGCTGTGAGAAAAATGCTTGCTTAGTTCTCTCATCGCATTCATGCAATTCCCTTAACTGCAAATCATACGCCTTGCTGACATCTAGCAGCATCTTGGTGCTTACCTTTATCCTCTTTGTCATTGAGTCAACCTCGTCCTGGAACTTTTCCTCGCTGTACTCTACATAGTTTGGCTTTGAACCCAAAATAAAGAACTGCGTTGTTTCCTTTTCATCATGTTTTGTAACAGCAATCACTTCCCTGGGGAGAGTTTCAATAAAGCCATGCAAATCCCCCACAGCGTGAAATACCTTGTAAAGCTCTATCACCGCTCCTTTTATTTTCCCAGCTTCCTTCTCAAGGATTGAAACAAGAACTAGCGATTCGGGATTAATATATATTTCCACCTCGTACTCCTCAAACAATCCCTTAAACAGCTGTTTCCACGGGCCATCGCTCAATTTGAAATTCATCCATAACCCCTACATCATTAACAAGAACTTATTTAAATAAGTAATTATTATATTAATAGGAAAATATAAATGTTGATTGCAATGGTAAACAGAGAGGTTGTTTTGGAAACAATCAGGAAAATGCATGAGAGTGGTATAGAGGACAGTGTCATAGAGGCAACCTTGAAGGACATCGGGCTGAAGGATGATGAGATTGAGCAGTACATGGGGGAAGTGAAAGGTGCAGCTCAGCAACCAGCTCCTGCACTTGCTGAAGAG
>JAFCCK010000018.1 GCA_017610245.1 Candidatus Iainarchaeum sp. | reverse complement strand
GCTTGATAATCAACAAGTGTTTCAGGTATATTGAAGACAGCAGCCTCCCTGCTATAACAAAGGTCAGAATCCATTCGCTGAATCCTGAGGCTTTCTCCCTGCAGCAGCCCTCCTTGAGGAGAATAGAGCCGGAAAAGCGAACAAGGAGAGAGGTCATAGGGGAAGGTGGCATTGTTTTAGCCGACAAGTATGAAGTAAGTGTTACCCCCAACGGGGGATTTGTTGAACTGCGATGGGCTGACTTTTTCATGACCGACGGAAGCCATAACAGTGGGGGCAGGCACAGGCTTTGGGCCCAGCTTTCAAGAGACGGCTGTGCTGAGGCCCCAGCTGACTCTGTTGTTGGGGACTGCTTCAATATTACTGGCGAGTATCCCCTCACAATGCCCACAAGCGGCTGCATTTTGGAAGGGCAAGCACCAGAAGAGTGCCCAACCCTGCCCCACCCGATAGTAAGCAACAGCACAGACCCAAATGAAGACGGCTGGGTTGATACAGATACCTACCATCCAATCGGGGCCCAGTCAATTGAAGATGTTACACAAGACCCAATCTGGCAGGGAAAGCACAACATTTGCAACAATGCTGAAACCTGTTCTATTGCTGGTTTTAAGGGAGGGGACGACCTGCCTCCCTACTTTGCCGGAAGAGAAGCAGACAAGTTCATTTTGGAGGTTGATAGCGTTGGACCAATTGGCGGGACTCAAGCTCTGATTTCAGAGCCGCAAGGAAGCAGTATTCCCTGTAAGAAAATCATTAGAATAGAGGACAGTGGCATAAGTCCTGCTTCCTGTGATGCGCTTTGTGCCGGAGTTAATGGCACTTTAATTCCTGATGGTTGTGTTTCAGCATCAGTTGGCAGTTTTATTCCTAATACTACACGTACAGCTTTTTGCGTGCAGGAATACGAGTCAGAGTGTTCTACCGCAACAACCTTAGAATTATTTCCTTTCACAGGCCCAAACTGTGGAAATGATTTGCACAGAAATGCTGAAATTATCAGAAGAGATGGTGGAATGGGAGAAGGTTGTGATAGGCTCTGCACAAGCGTTGGCAGCACTTTAATTCCTGATGGTTGTGTTACAATCCCACATTTCATGGGGCCTTCTAGTTATGTTGCATTCTGCCAAAGAGGGGGTTCTCCAGAGCCAAGGAGCTGCTCACTCCAAACTTCTGATGACCTTGCCTCAGAACCTTATACAGGCACTATACTGCACGCAATCGCGTGGGAGTACTGGAACTATGACATAGACCATGAGGGAAAAATTGAATTTACAGCAGTGAACAATTCCATCATGGGCGAAACTTATGCATTGCTAAAGGCAACTGACAGTATAGGGGGTCAAGATGGAGCGGCAACTGAGCCGATTCCCTTCAACTGGACCGTTACTGCCGATGGGTTTGACGAATGGACCGTGCAGGATACAGGAATTTTGGAAGAAGTGGAACTGGCAACGTCCAAGATTATTGGAGTAGCGGCAGACCCCGAAGCTGACCCGAGAACGGGCTCATACAACTACTCACCGGGACTTCTTCTAGAGGAGCCATCGCAGTTTGTAGGTGACCCAGAATTTGATAGACTGGTAAGTGATCTGGCGGCAACCGAAGTGTTCGTCAACAGCTTAACGTTCAGGGTTACTCTTCCTGAGTTTACCCCGCCCCAGAATGGTCAGGACGGCGAGGGAGCTGAAGACCCCCTGGGAAGCCTTTTCCTTTACTTCTACAGCGGCGATACTTGGTACTTTGTAGCGGGAGGGGATGAATTGGCGACAGCCCTTAGGGATAGTGGGGGAGTATACACCGAGACCTTTGCAGACCCAGTTGATGTGAAGGCATACGCATTTGTGCATGACGATGAAGTACCGGACACCTTAATCATCGAATCCTTTGAGCAAGAGCTGTATTACAGCGATGAATACCTGAATTTGGGTGCCCAGAGCGGCTTTGGCGAGATTCCTGCCGGGGAAAGCATGCAGGACGGGATGTTTTTCAATATTCCAGAGGCTGACCCAAACCAGTTTACCAGAATAGTTTTCACTGTCAGCACAGACACCCCCGATGTAAGCGTTTACTTTAAGGGCACAGGCTCGTTCCAGACGGAAGACCCAAATGATGAAATAGTTGCTGTTACTTCAACAAGGGTGGTTGAGAGGGTTGTTAGGGATGAGTACTTCCATATCAGGCTTGAGGGGCAGGAGCAGGTTGACTGCTTCGCATACAGCGGGGCATACGGTGCAACTGGAGAGGCAAACAAGCCAAGGATTAAATTTGACTGGGGCTGGGATAAAATAAATCCAAACACGTGCAGCGAGGAAAACCCAGATTACATTTACTGTGACGCAACCCAGTTTACCATTTCTCTGCTGTACAGGCTCGATAGAATAAGGGAAATTGCAGAAAGTGGGCTTTCAGAGGAAAATCTAAACAGGATAAATGACCTGAAGCTTTTCGATGCCTACCTTATTGAGGACGGCATTACCGAGGATTTCAGAGCCGATTTGAACAGATTTTTGCTTACAGAGACCTTCCTATTCGACCCCCAGGAAACTCTTTTAGCTCAAGACCACCCATGGCAATATTACCTAACTGACTATTCAAAGCTACAGTTCAACCAAACTGCTTTAGATGCAGGGCTATATGAAGTCTATATCTCCTTCAGCTTTGAGCCAGGGACTGAGGACTACACCTTTTTCCATATAACGGGTGACCCGCCTGTTGTAGAGTTGGTTGCCAATATAACAGTAACTTTCAACAAATGGAGCGACCCGCCTGTTGACAATCCCTTCTACAGGCTTCCAATTGATGGAACAATTGGAAAGGAACCAGATGGCAGCTATGACAGGCACGGCTATGGGCTGCGCTTTGACACTTCGCAAGGCACAATTACATTGGTTGGCGAGCCGGGGGACGCTCTGTATGTTGCAACAGATGCCGACTCCGGCGGCATAAGGGAGGTTCAGACAGTTACGTTGGATAGCTTTGATTACGCGAATAGCAATAAGGGGGAGCTTTTCTCAATTACAAAAACCGCTGATGTAATGGTGTTATCCCCTAGCATTGCTACCCCTGTGCTGCTTGAGATGAACTCAGCAAACAGCAGGGCAGACGCATTCTATTACCTTAGCACCACGGATGGAAGCATACTTTCCTCACCAAGCGGCTTTATGAACCTATGGACGGGGGCAGGAAGCACGATGGGAGAGCGTCCAGCCAACTGCCAGACATTTGATGGCTCAAAGCTACCCTACAGGCAAAGGGATTACCTTGCCACAGGAGATGGGTGTGTTCTAGCAGCCACGCCTTCCTATGGCTTCCCTTACCCATCCGCACCAAACAACCAAAAAATGTTCCTTGAAACAGTATTCTTTATTCCAAACAGCATGGATGTTGTTTTGCATGACAGCTGTGCAGATAGCAGTGCAAAGTTTTACTCCCCCGACCAACCAGCAGGGGTATCACAGCTGGGCCTGAGCAACAGAGACCGCTACAGTGTTGCTTCAGTTCAGGATGTGATTGATTTGATTGGGCAAGGCTATGTGTGCGTTTCAGAGGACGCCCAAAAGATGTACTTCTGGTGGAACCCGCAAAAGCTCACAGCAGAGCTTGACCCAGTGAAGCAGGGCATTCCCCAGTGGGCAAACATGGAGTGCACTGTTTCCCAGACGCCCCAATAATCTTATTATTACTTTATTCCAGTAATTTTGCTGATTGCATGTACCAGTATGCGAGCATTTTCCTGATTTCCTTGCTTGGGACAATTTCCTCTTACACTGATATAAAGAACGGGAAAATCCTGAACATGCTTGTTTTCCCAATGGTCTTTGCTGCTATTCTGCTTGCCTTCCTTTCCCAAGCCCATTTGCTGCTGTTCTCCCTTAACGCATTGCTTGCCTTTATGTTCGGCTTCTCTCTTTACCTCGCGAGGCTCTGGAGCGCTGCGGACAGCAAGCTGTTCCTTGCCTTTGCATTGCTTTTCCCACTGGGTCTTTATCCCAAGAATTTTGTTTTCTTCCCTGCCTTTTCCCTCCTCTTGAATTCTTTTGTTCCTGCATTCGTTGTCCTCTTTGGGCTCTCCCTTTTCAGGACAACTGTGCAAGAAAAGGCTGATGCATTAAAGAGCGCGTTAAGGCCCCAGCAACTGCTCTCCCTCGCGATTATCCTTTTCGCATTCTACTGGCTCTTGTTCTACCTTTTCTCCCTTGTTGCCCTACCCCTTGACTTTTTCCTCATCGTGATTCTCCTCTTCCTGCTTGTTTCGGCAATGGAAAAAGTTTTACCAAGGAAAATGGTTGTTGTCTCAGCATTGCTAGCAGCCCTTTTTGCTTTGCTTAACCTTAAAGAGCTTTTCCAGCCGAATTTCTGGATTTTCTTTTCCCTTATTCTCATTATGATAGTATTTCTCCGCTTTTTCACCCTTTACCTTGGCTTTTTTGCATTTGGCAAGAGAGCTGAGATAAATGACCTAAAGCCAGGGGCGGTGCTTCTGGAGGGCGTTTATGAAAAAAACGGTCTGCTTGAGAAGAAGAGGCTCTTCTTTCCCTCCCTCATAAATGCCCTGCAGGACATCAAAACCAACTATCTCTTTGATTTGTCAGCCAAAGGCTTAACAGCCGAAAACATTGCCTTTCTGCAAAAAAAGAACAAGGAGGGAAAAGTGCGTTTTCACTCCCTCCTTACACAGGAAACCCTGCCGTTTGCCCCCCTGCTCTTCTTGGGAACCCTGCTCACTTTTTTTTGCCCCCTTTTCCTTCCGTGGTGCTAGCCCCTCAATTTAAATTATTTTCAGACCTTTATCTTAACTGGGAGAAAAATGCCTGGCTTTGAAAACGTTGAACTTCACAGGAAAAAGAACTTTGCGCTTGTTTCCATTAATCCAAAGATTTATTCGCTGGGTGTAATTTTCTCAGCAGCATATGTTCTCCTTGAAAGGGCATTCATAGTAATTGACGGCAACCCCAACGACCAAATAATAGTTTCCCTCAAGCCCAAGAAGGGAAAGAACATTGAGGAAATTGCAAACGAATTCAACGAGCAGCTGATAAATTTTGCTGTCAACTTTGAGCAAAGCGAAAGGACACAGCGCATAAGGGAAGAGTTCATAAAACAGGCTTTTCTCGCTCACTCGCGAAAATAAAGGTGTTCCGCATGCACCAAATAAAAATAAATAATGGAAAGAATACTGCTTTTCTTGATTTGAACCCATTTTTTTATCCCCCACAAGCGATAAGCGAGACAGCAGGCGCATTCAAAAAAATTTGTTCAATAAAAACAGAGAGCAAAAGAAACCGCCTGCTCGTAGAGCTTACCCCCTTAAAAGAAGCTGACCCTGAAACAGTAGCCCTGGGTTTCCTGAACTATGCTCTCGCGATAAGAAGGGAGATGCACTGAATGCAATTCAACAAATTCCTTGTGCATAAGGTAAGCCCCAACACTCAAGTCTTGATAACGGATGCAGGAAACTGGCTGGCTGTTTCCCAAAGCGAATTGAAGAGCATAAAAGAAAGAAAGCTTGGGCTAAGCTTAAGGAAAAAACTCGAGAATAAAAAAATTATTCTAACAAGTAAAAACAAGAAAGCCCTGCTGCACGATTACAGCCAACTTTACTCCCATTTAACCCAAGGGATTTCTCTCCACATAATAAACCCCACAATGAAATGCAATCATAGCTGCCCCTACTGCTATGCAGAAGCCCCGCCAGTAGAAAGCAAGGGCAGTGATATGAGCATTGAAACAGCAAAGAAAACAATCGATTTTATCTGGCAGAGTCCCAGAAAAAACATCGTAATAGAGTTTCAGGGAGGGGAGCCCCTTGCAAATTTCCCGGCAATGCAGTTCATAATAGATTACGCCGCGAAGAAGCGCCCAAGAAAGAACATTCACTGGAGAGTGGTGAGCAACCTTTCCCTGATGGACGAAACAATTGCCTCTTACTTTAAGAAGAACAATGTAACGGACCTGTGCACCAGTTTGGATGGTCCAGAAAAAGTGCATGACAAGAACAGACCATTGCACGGGGGCAGCTATAAAAAGGTTGTTTACTGGCTTAATGCTTTGCGAAGCGAATTTGATTTTGGGAGAATTGGAGCGCTCTGCACTGTTACAAAGTACAGCCTCCACTTTGCAGAGGAAATCGTTGGGGAATATTTGGCCCAGAAACTGCCTGACATTACTCCTGTCCCAGTTAGAAAAATCGGCAGGGCAAAACATAACTGGGATAAAATTGGCTACTCCCCGCAACAATACATTTCCTTTTGGAGGGAAACCCTCAACTGCTGCATCCAAAAAACAAGGGCAGGGAAGCCAATCAGCGAGCAGTTCTCCCTTATGATTGCAAGAAAGCTTCTGGGGGAAAAGGCGCCATACCACAGCTGTTTCAGCAAGCCGTGCGGGGCAGCATTAATGCAGGCTTCCTACCAGCCCGATGGCAGTATCTATACCTGTGATGAGGGAAAGGCAGAGCGGCTCTTCAAGCTTGGCACAGTGGAACAGCCCTACCGTAAAATTTTCACTTCTCCAAATGCATTGAACATGCTTTCGCTGAGTTCCTCGCTCGGCCTACTCTGCAACGAATGCAAGTGGAATCCCTATTGCTCCTTCTGTCCGGTAATGGCCCACTCCTCCCAAGGCTCCCCCACCCCACTGCTTTACAACAATGCGGACTGCACGATTAGAAAAGCGCAGTTCTCCCTTATTCTCAAAAAGCTGTTTTCAAAAGACAGGGCAATCCTGCAGAGCTGGGTGAATTAATCTAAAGGGGATTCTCACGGGCTGGCGCATCAGCCGGCGGCTCGCCAACAAGACCTGCTGTCAGGCGTTCCAAAGCAGTTGAAACAACACCGAACCCAAATTAAATATTATTATAAAGAAGTAAATAATAATTAGGTTTATGAAAGCAAAAGCTTTTGTTCTGCTGCTTGCGTTTCTCTTTCTCATTCCAGTAGCGTTCTCGCAGCAGATTGAATTCGCAACAGTGAGGTTGTCAATCAGCGAGAATGGCAACAGCGCGGTGCAAATGCTCCTCCTTTTTGATTCAACAGAGGTTGAATCCCTTCAGTTGAAAGCTTTAGAGGAGATGCAAAATATAAGCGCATATGACAGCGAGGGGAGCCTTGAGGTTGCCCAGTCAGGTGATGCCCTTGAGATTGTCCCAAGGGCAAGGACAAAGATCTATTCCCTTACAGTTGAATTCGAGACCCCTGCTTTGACCGAAAGAAAAAGCAGCGGTGATTGGCAATTCTACCTTGAATTTGTGCCTCTGCACACCTACAGCGAGCTTTCGGTTGAATTGTATTTGCCGGAAAATGCAATGCTGCAGGAAACCCAGCCCCTGGGAATAATGTATGCAGCCGACAACAGGGCTGTTGTTGAGTGGAGAAAGCAGGGCATTGCTCCTGGCAGCATTGCGCTGTTTGAAGCAAACTACGTTTTTGGAGGCGGTATTGAAGATGAAGATGCTGCCGATGAGTTCCCCTTGATGTTCGCACTTGCTATAATGATTGTGTTGGCTGGGGCAATTGTACTAATTTTCCTGCAGGCAACAAAAGAGCCGAAAGGAAGAAGGGATAGTGGTGAAAGCAGGGAGAAGGTAATGCAGCTGCTGAGCGACAACGAGAGGAGGATTGTTGAGAAGCTGTTGCAAAAGGACGGCATTTCACAACGGAGCCTGCAGGTTGAAATTGCAATGCCAAAGGCAACGCTGAGCCGAACGCTCAAGGCGCTACAGCAAAAGGACATTGTTGAATCAAAGCCCGTGGGAAACACGAACAAGATATTTCTAAGCGAGTCCTTTAAGGAGCAATTGCACTAATTTTCTCAAAATTTCTTGTTCCATCTTGTTCCACTGAACATATATAAAGCGTTCCAGCGCAATATTCCCAGAAAAACATCCAATTTGGAGGTGTAAATAGTGCGAAAGAAAAGTTTGCTAATAGTTTTGCTTGCAATGCTTTTCATAGCAGGCATTGCAGCAGCGAATGATACAGTTGTAATAAATGATGACCTAGTTGCAACGGTTGAGCCTAATGAAGGCCTACCGACAGAGGACGATGAGATTGAGACAGAAGCGCCAGAATTAATCAACGAAGGGTCCACAATCCGCCGTGGAACAATTAACCAGATCAAGTACAATGCACCAGCCATGATAATCAGTAAGGCTGTAACGGAAACGGAGATTGAGTGCCCGCTTCTTGCTTACCCAAGCCCGGAGTATGAAGCATCCTGCAGGAGAAAAGGCGGCTCAGTGCAGACAACCTACAACAAGCAGGGCTGTCCAGCTTACCAATGCGTAAAGCTCCCCGACAGGGACATAGTGAAGGTTGAGGTCGGCGACAACTTCAAGCTCGAAAAATGGGACATTGCAGTATTTGACTCAGGGGAACAGGTTGTGCTCGAGGGCATTACACAGTTTAAGTGTGCTAGTGATGAAGACGAGCTAAATGGAGTTGCAGTGAAGTGCATCGGTGCAGACCCAAAGGCAAAAGTTACTGTCGTAAGTGAGAGTGCAAAGTACAGGGTCTTCCTGGAAGCAGGTGAATCAGTAAAAATCAAGGGAAGCAACATCCAGATAACTGTCCTGGAGATAGATGATGATTCAGTGGTTTTCACAAGCGATGAATCAGAGGAAGAGCCGCTAGTATGCATTCAAGTAATTGTCTATGCAGTGAACGAGGAAGGCGAATGCGAAGCATTTTCAACCCCTTGTGATATCCCGCCAGGGTGGAAGCGGGTTGGAGGCTGCGCGGTAACCCTCCCAGGCGGAGAAACCCTGCAGGGACAAACATTCAAGCTTTCAGTAGGGGAGAAGGCAATGGTGCTTGACAGGATTGCAGTAACATTGCTTGAAATAACTGAAAGTGAGTCAACAGTGAAGTGTGAAGAAGATGGTGAATGCAAGGAATATCCAGGAGTGCCCATTGCAAAAATCTCAGTGGAAAATCTGCGCAGTTCACAGAGGATGGCAAGTGTAGTTACTATCTACTATATGCGCCAAGGGGTCAGCATAAATGTTTTTGGGGTGAAACTGCACCTGGACGAGCTTTTGGATGAAGCAGCTGTTTTCTCTGCTTCGATGGGGAAGCCCATTCCCATAGTGATTGGGAAGGGAACAATAAAAGTGATCGCGCATCCAAAGGAAGCCAGGGAAAAGGCAAAACTTTCAGTCGGGGAAACAGCCGAACTCGAAAAGTTTCCAGTGAAGATTTTCCTTGAGGCAATAGAAACAAAGTGCGAGGACACAGAGGAAATAATCAACGAAACCGAAACGTTAGAATGCACGAAGACAAGCATTGTTGCAGTTGGAACATTCACATTCAAAGATGAAGCAGAGGGTTTCCTGCTAGAGCAGGGACAGAGCAAGACAATAGAGGATGTAACAATAAGGCTCCTCTACATTGACAATGAGACAGCGGTATTTACGATTTACAATGCCAGTGAATACGTACTGCCGGAACTGAAGAGCGCAAAAATAAAGAAACTTTCAATTGGAGGAGCAGTGAGGGGAATCAGGGCAGAGATTGAAACTGACGATGGTTCAGTAATCAGGGAATTCGAGGAAGAGCTTGAGCCAAGCGTTGAGGTCGAAGTGGAAACAGAGGCAGGCAGTGTTGATGTGAATATCCTACATTACCCGGAAAGAAGAGAGATAAGGATTAGGCATCGTAACATTGAAGCCAAGGTGGAGAAGGAACTGGAAATCGAAGAGAAAAACATCTACATAAAAACAGAGAGAGTCAAAAAGCAAATGAGGGTAATGCCCTCAAAAGCAGTGGAAAGGATGCACGAGGCCATTAGAGGAGTAACCATCAAGGAAACAGTTCTGGATGTGAAGGAAGACAAGCCAATGTACAGCGTAGAGGGAGAAAAGGATGTAAGAATCCTTATAATAATTCCAGCGAAAATGCAGGTTAGAGCAGAAATCAATGCTGAAACAGGTACAGTGGAAAGAATTGAAAAGCCATGGTGGAGCTTCTTCGCAGGGGAGTGAACTCCCCCCCTCTTTTTTTCTTTTTCTTGCAACCAAAGGTTTATAAAACACGAAATTGTTTATTATAACAGTTACATGAGGGAAAAAATCCCAGAGATTAAGAAAACGATTTCCGCTTACCTTAGTGAGGAAACTGGGAGAATAACAAAGCATTCTGTCCTTTCGCTGGGAGCGATTCTTGCAAGTGCGGCAATCGCTTCCTCTAAGCTAAAGGAGGTTGCAGCGGAAACACTGCATAGCCACACTCACTTGAGTGCTGTGCCTCCGCCTCCCAAGCCAACGCATGCCTCGTATTGATTTTTATTAACTTTAATCAACTCTTTTTCTTATGAGGTTGCCGAAGCCATTCGAGGTTTCAATCGAAACAACTGGGGAATGCAATTACTACTGCGAATTCTGTTTCACAAAAAATTTTTTGGAAAGGGGCTTGCCCAGTAAAAAACAATTGAAAAAAACCATAAAGAAAATCGCTTCGGAGGGAATTGATAGGGTTAGGTTTACTGGGGGAGAGCCATTACTCAGGCAAGACCTTCCAGAGCTTGTTTCCTTCGCAAAGCAACATGGCCTTTTCGCCTCCCTTAACACAAACGCTTCACTCCTCTCCGAAGCGAAGGTAAGCGAGCTCTCCAGCTGCCTGGATGACATACTTGTGTCACTTCACGCATTCAATGAAAGCAATGAGGCAAAGTTGTGTGGGAAAAGAAATTTTTTTGAAAAAAAGCTGCATGCAATAGAGCAGCTCTCAGAGCAGGGGGTCTTTGTTAGGGCAGCAACCATTCTTTCCAAAGAAAACATTTCCCAGCTTGCTCAATTCCATTCACTGATAGAGAACTTGCCTGTTTCCCAGTGGGTTTTGCTGAGGCCCATTTCTAACCCGCTAATCACCAATCCCGTTTCAAGCGCTGACATCGCAAAAGCGGTTGAAAAAATCCTCGGATTCAACAAGGGAAAGGAGAAGGGGAAGCATACTCTAATTGAAAATGCTTTGCCCTTCTGCTGCTATTCTCCAGAAAAAGTGAAAGAGGTTGCACTGGGTGGTTTGCGTGAGGACGGGCACAGCTCCCTCTTTATCGATTCTTCCCTGAACATAAAGCCAAGCTATTTCCTTGATTTGCCGCTTGGAAACGCCTTAAAGGATTCGATAATGGATTGCTGGAAATCCTCTTTCATGCGCAGAATGCACGCATTGGAATTTATTGCAGAGCCCTGCCATGAATGTAAATATGTAAGGAAATGTATGTCGGGAAGCAGGTTTTCCGCTTTAATCTGCAACCAAGACCTTTACGCTTTGGACCCCTTGGCTAACCCAAAAAAATACCGTAAAGAATTATTCAAATAGCGACAGCAAAAGGTATAAATACTATTTAAACTCTATTTTAGGCATTGGGTGAATAGAGTATGCCTGCTGAAATAGATTTGATTAAACGCCAGTTGGGTGAAGCTGTTCAAAGGGAGGAGAAAAGGGGAAGAAACCTCCTACTCATTCCGATAATAATAGCAATTATTCTGGCAGTGCTCCTAGTAGTATTTTTTCCCGGCCTTCTTATTCCCCCTGCAGCAGTGCAACTATGCTCAAATGGGGCGCAGGATGAAAGTGAGGAGGGAATTGACTGCGGCATTGTCTGCTTCAGGCAGTGTTTAAACCCAGAGGAGGATGTAGTCGCTTTCAAATATCCCGCTTCTGTCATAGACGTTGCAGTTGATGAAAAGGACAGAATTTATGTTGTTGATAGTGAGATGCACCGCGTCTTAATTTATGACAAGCAACTCAACTTTCTCTGGAACCTGGGTGGAAAAAACTTTGATAGCGGTGGCAGTGGCGACTACCAATTCATGAATCCAAGGGCAGTAGATGTTA
>JAFCCK010000165.1 GCA_017610245.1 Candidatus Iainarchaeum sp. | reverse complement strand
GTGCAGGAAGGAGGCTGGGCCGAACACAATTTTTTTGGAATCCGTGGAACATAAGAGTAAGGTGCTTGAAAGTGCGTATGCTGGCTGCAAGGTATTTGCACTGCCAAGCTGGTATGAAACACCGGGACTTGCTGCGCTTGAGGCAGGGCTTGCAGGGGCAAGCCTTGTAGTTACAAGAGAGGGCTGCGCAAGAGAGTACTTTGGTGAGCATGCCAGCTATGTGAATCCGGCAAGCGTTAAGGATATCAGAGAAAAAATTCTGGTTGAATTGGACAGGGGGAAATCAAGGGAGCTGCAGCAGCATATTTTAAAGAATTTTTTATGGAAAAATGCTGCAAGCAAAACAATGGAGGCTTACGAAAGAATCCTCTAGGGTGGTTTCATGAAGGTTGGGGCAGTGATTGTTGCAAGGATGAGGAGCTCAAGACTTCCTGGGAAATCAATGGTATCGATTGAGGGCAAACCTTCGCTCTGGTATGTGATTGAAAGGACAAAGAGGAGCAAGAGGTTGGATGATATAATCGTTGCAACCTCCAAGAATGAGGAAGACAAGGTGATAATGGATTTGGCGAAGGAATGTAACGTTAAGGCATTTGCAGGCAGTGAAGATGATGTTCTGGGCAGAGTTGTAGAAGCAGGCCGGAAAATTGATGCAGATGCTATCGCATTGGTAAATGGTGACACGCCTTTTTTCGATTCAACAATACTTGATAGAGTGATTGACGCATTTGTAAAGAGTGGGGTTGATTATGCTTCAATCAATATGGGGAGAGAAACCCCACAGGGCTACAACACTGAGGTTTTTGATGCCAAGAAAATGGCAGAGTATGCTGCAACTGTATCCGATAAGTTTGTAAGGGAGCATTCCACACTATATTTTTACGAGCATCCTGAAAAATACAAGATATTGTATGTGAAGATGCCTGAAAATATAAAGCATCCTGAATTCAGGGTTACCCTTGACACGGCTGAAGACCTTGAATTGATTAGGAAAGTTTATGCCGGGCTCAAGGATGAGCATGGGCTTTTCTTCGGGCTTGATAAGGTTGTTGAGTTCCTCATTAAAAACCCGGAGATAGCTGCAATAAACCAGGGAATAAAGCAGAAGGGGGCAAGGGGATAAATGAAGGGGCTGAAAGCAGCTGTTGTTGGGTGCGGGAAAATCGGCTTTTCATACGATTTTGGGAAGAAGGGAGAAATACTTTCGCATGCAAAGGCCTATGAAAAGCATCCGCGCTTTGAGCTTGTTGCTGTGTGTGATGTAGAGAAGAGCAGGGCAAGCAGATGTGGTAAGAGGTATGGCGCGAGAGCGTATACTAATTATGGGAAGATGCTGGAAAAGGAGCAAATTGATGTGGTAAGCATCTGCACTCCCACTAAATACCATCACGAGATTGCTTTGGAGGCTGCCAAGGGAAATGTTTCAGCGATTTTCTGCGAAAAACCTTTTGGTTACAGCTCAGCAAAAGCGAAAAGAGTGATTAAGGAATGCAGGAAAAAAGGAATAGCACTTGTGGTGAATTACAGCAGGAGATGGAGCAACAAATACAGGGAATTAGTTTCTTTCATTGAAAAGGGCAAGGTTGGGAGAATAGAGCACGTAAGCTTTTATTATGGCAAGGGCCTGTTCAACAATGGCTCGCATGCAATAGATTTGCTCCACTGGCTGCTTGGAGAGGTTGACATGGTTTCTGGGAAAAAGGTGCGAACTGTTTTCGGGTCTGATGCAGATGTTGACGCCCTGCTCCTATTCAAGAGCGGCGCTGCCGCAGCAATGAATTCTGTGGATTACAGAAAACACGGTTTGTTCAGCTTCGATGCCTTTGGCCCAAGGGGAATAATTTCTGTCAGGGATTATGATGGAGAATTCAAGCTTAGGAAGGGTGCAGACCTGAAGGAAAAGGACTTTATAAAGAGCAAAAGCAGCAACTGCTTGATGAATGCGCTCGATGAGATTGCATCGGCTATTTCTAAGGGCGGAAAAGAATTTAATGCTGAAAATGCCGTGTATGTGCTGGAAGTAATAGAGAAAATCCTAAAATCAGCTGAGAGTGGTTGCCCAATTAGATTTTAAATCTTAACTAAAAAAACGAGCTTTGTACCAGTAAAAGGGCAAAAGCCTTTTAATAAAAAAGAGGGATTGTTTATTTTTATGAAAAAATACGGAAAGCCCGCTATACTTGGGGGAAAGCCATTGAAGAAGGGCAGTTTTCCTGAACATAACACAATTGGCAAAGAGGAAAAAGCACAAGTTGCAAAGGTTTTGGATAGTGGATTGCTAAGCGGCTTCAAGGGGACCTATCCTGAG
>JAFCCK010000164.1 GCA_017610245.1 Candidatus Iainarchaeum sp. | reverse complement strand
TGGCAACTGTCCTCTATTACAGCCAACCCTTGCTTCTCAGCAATCTCCCCTATTGGATCCATATCACACGGCTGTCCATAGAGGTGCACAGGCACTACCGCCTTTGTTTTTTCATTTACAGCCGCCTCTAATTTCCCAACATCCATGTTAAAATTTTCCCTATTGATATCCACAAAAACAGGCTTTGCACCACAATGTGAAATCGCCTCAGCAGTTGCAATAAAAGTGTTCGGAACTGTTATTACTTCATCTCCCTGCCCAATGCCTGCAGCGAGCAGCGCTAAGTGCAATGCGGCAGTTCCATTGTTTACTCCAACAGCTTGCTTCACCCCGCAGTAAGAGGCAAAATCTTTCTCAAAGCTCTCCACACACTCCCCCAGAATATAGCTATTTGAGTCAATTATTGCCTTTATTGCAGAATCAAGTTCTTCCCTTATTGGCTCGTGCATTCTCTTCAAGTCAACAAAAGGAACTTCCATTCATCCACCCCTCACTGCGCATGTTTAATTTTCGGCTTGAAAAGAGTTAAATATGTTTTCCGCTCCTGCACTTCCATGATTGCACCAAAAGCCTTTAAATGCCTAAGAAACACATTTTTTTCTTGAGAACCGGGGGCATATGATGGATGTTTCAATTGTTGTTCCAGCATACAATGAAGAGCTTCTGATTGAGAAAAATTACCGCGAGATAAAGCGTGAGATTGAAAAGATTACAAAAGATTACGAGATAATTATAGCGAACGACGGAAGCAAGGACAGCACAGAGAAAATCCTAAAGCGCCTCGCTTCCAAGGACAACAAGCTCAAGGTAATTTCCTATTATCCCAATAGAGGCATGGGATATGCCCAGCGGCAGATATATAATGCAGCACAGGGCAATATGATAATTCACATGGATGCCGACCTTTCAATGAAACCATCTGCTGTTTTCCCAGAATTCATGCGCATTCTTAACAATAACGAGGCAGATATTGTTGTTGCCTCAAAGTATGTTGGCACTAAGGGAGAAGTGCCCTTCACAAGGCTGCTCCCCAGCAGAATCTTTTACCTCATCAACCTTCTCCTATTCGGCTTTAAGGTAAAGGACTATGGCTCGGGCTTCTTTGCAATAAAGAAGGATTTTCTAAAGAGACTCAACCTCAAGAGCGACCGCTTTGAAATTCATGTGGAGTTTTATGCCAAACTCAAGAGAATGAATGCCCGCATACTAGAGATTCCAGCAAAGTACGTTCATAGAGAGCGTGGCCAGTTCTCTGTTCTCAGAGATGGGAGCAAGATGCTGCTAAACAGCCTAAAGATTCGCTTTGGAATGCTTACCGGAAAGATTTGAATGCCTGAGATAAGAACTGCTTTGGTTAACCTGCCGTATAAGAACAGGATAATGCGCCGTTTTATGTGCTCCTCAAATGCGGAAAATTTCCTATTTCCGCCGCAGGAACTGCTCTCTTTGGGAGCCCTAGTAAAGCACTGGAAGAAGCAGCCGCTTATCCTAATTGATGCTATTGCCGAAAACATTCATCAACAAGAACTTATTGGGAGACTGCGTGAATTCAAGCCCGACCTAATTGTTACGCTCATGGCCTTTGAGTTTTTCCAGAACGATGTTGAGAGGGTTAAAGAATTAAGGCAGCATTTTCCCGATGCTACAATAGTTTGCTTTGGCTACTACCCCACAATTTTTGCAAAGCAGCTTTTGGAAAACGTGCCGGAAATAGACATCGTACTATTAAACGAACCCGACCTCGTATTCTCTAATATTTTTGACTCCCTCGCAGCTGGAAAGAGCCTTCGCAGAATTGATGGCATTGCCTACAGGAGCAATGGGAAAGTTATTGTGAATAAGCCCGCTGAAAGGATTCTCGATTTGGACAGGCTTCCATTGCCCGACCGCTCTCTCATAAATAACAACCTCTACTTTGAGCCTTTCCTTGGAAAGCCATACACCGCGATCCAGACCTCTAGGGGCTGCCCATTCAAATGCGTCTACTGCGTTTCCACATATGGCGACAAATGGGTAAACCGTTCAGTTGGAAATGTTTTGGATGAAATCAGGGAGGTGGTGGAGAAATACAACATTCGCAATTTCAGGGTAATAGATGACACCTTTACAGTCAATAAGAAGCGTGTTATTGAGGTGTGCAAGGGCATTGTTGAAAACGGTTGGAAGCTTACCTGGAGCTGCCTGAGCAGGGTCAATACCCTCGATAAGGAAATGCTCCAATGGATGAAAAGAGCTGGCTGCAAGAGAATTTTCCTTGGGATAGAGAGCGGCTCCCAGAACGTCCTTGATTACCTCAATAAGGGCTATAAGGTTGAG
>JAFCCK010000017.1 GCA_017610245.1 Candidatus Iainarchaeum sp. | reverse complement strand
TGGCGAGGAAGCATTAATAGGATTTGACGGGCAGGAGATTAAGGGTTAGTTCTCCGTTGGTCAACCTGTCATTAGCTCAGACAATAAACTGGCTTATGTGGCACGGGCTACATTAAAAGACAAGAAATTTGTAGTGGTTGATGGGCAGGAGGGTAAAATGTATAGTAATGATATTTCAAAACTAACGTTTAGCCCTGACGGTAAAAGATTAGCTTATAGGGTATTTGATGCCAGTGATGAGGAGACTAAGGGTTATTTTGTAGTGGTTGATGGGCAGGAGGGTAAAATATACAACCATATTTGGGATTTAACATTTAGCCCAAATAGCGAAAAATTAGCATATGTCGGCCATGCAAACCGGAGAAACATCATAGTAATAGACGGGGTGGAATTTAGCGATTGGCCGGAGCCACTGCTGAAAGACCTTCAACGTCGTTATCACACGAACATTGCCTTCAGTCCTGATAGCGAAAAATTAGCATATTTTGCAGCAGGAAGGATAGATTACTTTATAGTGATTAATGGGCAGAGAGGAAGGAGCTATGATGACGTATATGGTCCCATTGTCTTCAGTCCTGATGGAAAATCAGTTTCATACGGAGCAAGGAAAGGCAATGACATATTGTGGGTAGTTGATTCTGTTTGAATAACCAACCCAACCCCTTGGGGATACGAGGTACTTAGAAACAGGATAATGCATTAAAAAAGGCAAGGTTGGCACTATTTTTGTTAATAAATGAATCTGATGTTGAATATTTATGCCCCTACTATACACTAATTCTGCATAATAAGGGTGGGCTCCTGGGTAGGAATTTCCCTGTATTGCTCAAATTTTCACGTTTTGGGGCTGTTTCGCTGGGGGTTTGAATCTACCCCGAAAGGCAAAGTAGAAGGGAATTGCCATTACAAAGATTGCTGTGCTTATTGCAGCTATCTCCCAGGAGAAGGAGAAGAGCATGTAAATGCAGGTTATTAGCCCAAAAAAGGGAAGCACGGGAAATTTGCCAATGCTCAAGGGAATCCTGAATGGGCGCTCTGCAGCGGGCTGATAGAAGCGCAGGAAAATTACTGCAAGGTTCACAACAAGGAAAATAAGGAACACTCCGAAATCTGTGAGGAATGCTACAGCCTTGATGTTTTGGGTTGAAGCGAACAGCATTGCTAACAGCATTGTTGCAATGATTGCATAGTATGGTGTTCGCGTTTTTGGATGAATCTTGTGTAGGCAGTTGGGCAGGCAGTGCTCTTTGCTAACCCCATAAAAGCGCCTGCTTACTGCAATGAGCAGAATCAGAACAGTGTTTGTGGTTGAGAAAAGCGCGATTATGGCAAGTGACAAGCCGGCATTTGGACCAAATACGCTCTCAGCTACAAGCGCCAAGGGAGCAGGGCTTTCCGCCAGTTGCTCCCATGGAACAACGCTTACAACGCTCAATGCTACCAGAATATAAATGACAGTTGAAATTACAAGTGACAAGAGTACGGCTTTTGGAATTGTTTTTGTTGCCTGCTTCGTTTCCTCGGTTATGTTGGCGAGATTCTCAAAACCAATGTAGGCAAAGAATATGAGGGCAGTTGCAACAGTTATTGGTGAAATCATTGAGAATAGTGAAACGCCTCCGTCAGGAACAATAAAGTAGTTCACGCTCCCCAGAAAAGGTAGCGCAATCAGTATAATCAAAATAAGGCCACCAGCCTCAACCAATGTGAAAACTATGTTGAACTTTACAGACTCCTTTATGCCTGCAAAGTTTATAAGCGAGAGCAGAGCAATCAAGCCAACTGCTCCAAAAACAATTGGAATGGGAAGAAGATAACCTAAATAGTTGGCAAAGCCCAATGCGACAGCTGCAATTGAAACAAAGCCAGTTACAATTGAAACCCAGGCAATCAAAAAGGCAAGCCATTCCTTTCCAAAAGCATTTTTCACATACAAGAATTCCGCGCTCTCCTTTGGGAACATGCTGCTCAATTCAGCATAGCTTAGGGCTGTGAAGGAAGCGATAAGGCCGGAGAAGATGAAGGAGAGCCAAAGGGCATTTCCAGCAATTCCGGCAGCCTCACCAATTAAGGCGTAAATTCCTGCGCCCAAAATTATTCCTACGCCATAGAGGGTTGCCTCAAAGAGCGAAACGCTCCTCTCAAGGGTTCCCTCTTTTCCTGCAGTGGTTTGTTTCATTGCAATCAGCTATTTCCTATACCAGGCAGTGAAGGAGTAGAGGTAGTAAAAAAAAGCAAGAACAATTATTGCAATTATTGCATTCAGAATTGTTGTTATGGGGGGAGCAACACCTGCCTTGCTCCATGGGATTAACTCCAGTTCGGGGTCGGCCCATGCAAAAATCGCCATTGCCACTGCAAAAACAAAAATGAATTGTATAAGGAGCAACGCTGCTGCCTTAGGGTCAGTTTTTGCCTTTGAGAGCTTCTCCTTGGTTTTTTCCTTTATCGTAACCTTTGCCTGTTCTTGGGCTTGGAAAAGCCCCGGCAGCTTCTTTTTGATGGTAAAGTATACCGCAACAAGCAGAGCAATTGATATGGCAAAGAAAAAGAGCAATAGGGGCTCTGCAGCAGGGGCGATTGAAACTGAGCGGGCTTCAAAGTTGACCTGGAAGCCAATTATTTTGTAGAAGAGATGCACTACAAGGATGGCGGTGATTAATTCAATTAAAAGCAATGCTATCGGGAACTTGTTCTTTTTTACCTTCTGCCTGTCTATTTTGAGCATGCTATCAATAACAATTGTTTTCCTATATAAATAACTATTGTGGGCAGTTTTTGGGATGTCGGGCTGAAAGATAACTTTTATATATAACCGTTGCAGTATTTACTACGTGGCAAGCAACATGAGAATAACCCATTCATTGCTGCTGGCAACTTTGCTGGTTGCGGTGCTTCTTGTAAGCGGGTGCGCGCAACAGCCGCAAACGGGTACGCCGGAAATAGAAGGACCTGAAGCAGCAGGGACAGTAGCACCTGGAGCAGAAGATGGTGGTGAAGAGCAGGTAGCTGAACCAGCAGAGCAGGGACCTTCTCCGCACCTGAGTAAAACCAAGTTAGCTGAGGGCTTAAGTTATGCAAATGCAAAAACACTTAATGTAACTTTTAGCCCGGATGGCAAATGGGTTGCTTATAATCTCCATAAAAGTATAGCGCTCAATGGCGTACCCCAAAAGGCCTATGATTACATATGGAGCGATGCTCCCCTGGTATTCAGTCCGGATAGCAAGAAATTGGCGTATCGGGTTAATGATAGGGAGGAGGGTAAAACGGTATATAAAGTAGTATTACTTGACCTGGTTAGCCAGGAAAGCCAGGAGTACACCTTTTCCCGCGTGGCACTTACATACGGCTTTAGTCCAGATGGCAAAAAATTCGCATATGGGATGGCGAGTATTGTACCAATAGAGGAATACCAGTTAATGATAAACGGTCAAGTGGTTGAATGGTGCAACAGTGCTGTTTTTGATTTCAGCCAGGATTCGAAAAGTTTGGCTTGTGTCAAGGTTGAAGATGGAAAGGAGTATGCAGTTGTAGATGGGGAAAAATATGATGGTATAGGTTATGGCAAAATTGAGGAAATTAAATTTGCCCCTGATGGGCAAAGAATAGCGTACGTGGCTCGAGACAGTGCGCTTGGTGGCGAGAATTATGTGGTATGGGATGGGCAGGAAGGCAAGGAATACTACAAGATTAGAAACCTGGTGTTTAGCCCTGATGGCAAAAGAATAGCGTATATAGCCGGCCGAATAGTTTCGGGGAATAAGACGAGGTGGTTTGTAGTAGTGGATGGGCAGGAAGGCAAGGAATACGTGAGTGTTTCAAATATTACATTTAGCCCAGATGGCAAAAGAATAGCACATACTGGTGTAGAAAAGAAGCCAGACGGAAAACTAAAACAGAGGGTAGTATTGGATGGGCAAGAAATAGGGGAGTATGCTGAGTTCGGAAGCCCCATAGCATTCAGCCCGGATTCGAAAAGTTTGGCTTATGTGCGCGAGAATGCCCTTCCTGACCATATAACTTCGTGGTCACAAGTAATAGTAGATGGCCGGGTAGTGGGCGAGGAAAAGCAGGAGGAACGGTGGCTCCAGCGTAAAATTTATGGTCCCCTCAGTTTCAGTCCTGATGGGCGGTCCATCTCATATGGATTGTATGATGAAAAGACCCAGGCACTATATTGGGTAGTGGACGCTGTTGAATAAGTTTTAGCACTTTTTAAAACAACCAATTGTTAGGGGAAAGAATTAAATTAAAGTATCGGCAATATTATTTGTGATTTGGATGCCCGGAAAGCGCCCGCTTGGAAAGCCAATCGGAAGACGCAGGTATGCTGGCGAGATTGAGCAGTTGAGAGCTAGGGTGAGAGAAATCAATGTGGCTGCTCGCAATAGGGGAATGCTTACTGCCAAAGAGGAGGCGGAAATAAGGCGCATAAATGAAAGCATTCGGAGGCTTAAGCAAGAACAGTAGCTTGCATGGGCATTTGTGCCCAATTAAAAATCTTTTGCTCAAGGAAATAGGGTAAGAGGAAGTGAGTTGAGATGGCTGGATTTAGCCCGGTTGAATCCCCTGAGGAATACTACCCAAGGGAATTTATTCCTGAACCGCCGGAGTAAATAGGGTGTTTTATATCGTACTGCTGCACAGCAATTGAATTTTATTCTTTTTCTTTGAATTGTATAGCTAAAGGAACAGGAAAGGTGTATTAGGGATGGCTCTGGATTTGCACAAAATAGAGGAGAAATGGCAAAAGCAGTGGGAAAAACAGCAGATTTATAAGTTTAGGGAGAAGAGCAGGAAGCCGCTTTTTTCCATTGATACGCCCCCGCCCACTGTTAGTGGGGTAATGCATATGGGACATGCCTTTGCCTTTGCCCAGCAGGATTTTATTGCACGCTACAAGAGAATGCAGGGCTTTGAGGTTTTCCACCCCTTTGGGTTTGATGATAATGGCTTAGCAACTGCCTTGATGGTTGAGAAAAAGCTGGGAATAAAGCAGCGCGATTACAAGAGGGATGATTTCATAAAGCTTGTTTTGCTACATACAAAGGAACAGGAAAAAAAGATGGAGAAAAGTTTTAGGAGGCTGGGGCTAAGCCTTGATTGGGGATTGCTCTACCGCACAATTGATGAGCTTGCGAGGAAAACCGCCCAGTACAGCTTTTTGGATATTTACAGACAGGGAAGGCTGTATCAGAGAGAAGCCCCGACAATGTGGTGCCCTAGCTGTGGAACAGCGATATCACAGGCAGAGTTGGAAGACAGGGAGGAGGAATCAACCTTCAATTATATCCAATTTGAAACAATGGGTGGGGAAAAAATAACCATTGCCACTACTCGCCCTGAATTAATGCCCGCTTGTGTTGCAATGCACGTGCACCCTGATGACAAGAGGTATAAGAAATTCATTGGGAAAGAGGTAAAGATTCCCTTTAGCGGTGGCAGAACAGTAAAGGTTTTCGCTAACAGGGACGTTGACCCTGAATTTGGCACTGGGGCTGTATACCACTGCACTTTTGGGGACCTTGATGATGTAGAGTGGATTCTCGAAACAAATTTGCCTGTAATAGAAATCATAGACAAGGACGGGACATTTAATGAAAAGGCAGGAATATTGAAGGGGCTGAAAACAAAGGAAGCGAGGGAGAAAATAATCGAGGAGCTGAAAAAAGAGGGCTATCTGATAAAGCAGGAACCAATAAAGCATGTTGTGAATATCCATGAAAGGTGCAAGACACCGATTGAAATACTGACAGCGAAGCAGTGGTTTGTTCGCTACCTTGATTTGAAGGACGAGTTTATTGCAAAGGCAGATGGGATAAAGTGGGTGCCCCCCTACATGAAGAAACGGCTTGACAATTGGATTAATGGGTTGAAATGGGATTGGAATATTTCAAGGCAGCGCTACTATGGTGTGCCATTCCCAGTGTGGTACTGCAAAAAATGTGGGGAAGTGAAGGTTGCTGAGGAGAAGCAGCTTCCAGTTGACCCGTTGAAGAACAAGCCTTTGGGGAAATGCAAGTGTGGTAGCAATGAATTTGAGCCGGAGAAAGATACTTTTGATACATGGTTTACAAGCAGCCTGACACCACAGATAAGCGGAAAATGGCTAGAGGATAAGAAATTCTTTGAGAGGCTTTATCCAATGGATTTAAGACCGCAGGGTCATGATATCATAGCATTATGGGCATTCAGCACTATTGTTAAGGGCTTGTTTCACCAGCACAAGATGCCCTGGAAAAACATTATGATAAACGGCTGGGCATTGGATCCTAGGGGGAAGAAGATGTCAAAGAGCTTGGGAAATGTTATTCCGCCAGAGGAAATGGTTGAAAAGTACAGTGCGGATGTGCTGCGTTACTGGGCTGGATTGCCTACACTGGGTGAGGATATTCCATTCCAGGAAAAGGAGATGGTAGCTGGGAAGAAATTCCTTACAAAGCTCTATAATGCTGCTTGCTTTGTTTCCGCTGCTTGCAAGGATTTGGGGAAGGTAGAGGAGCGGAAACTGAAGCTTTGGCCGGAAGATAAGTGGATTTTAAGCAGGCTCAATTCGCTGGAGAGAGGGGCCACAGAAGCTATGGAATCATTTGAGTTCAGCAAGGCATTGAATCCCGCGAGAAACTTCTTCTGGCTGCTATTTGCTGATTACTACATTGAGGAAGTGAAGCACAGGATATATGGAAATGATAAGGAGAGCAGGAAGGCTGCACAGTATGTTCTGCAGAAGGTGCTTTGGGAGACAGTACTGATGCTTGCTCCCTTTATTCCGCATATTGCAGAGGAAATTGCGCAGACAATGCTAAAGGGCATGATGAAGGAGAAGAGTGTGCACTTGGAGAAATGGCCAGAGGGGGATGAAAAGATGATTTCCGATTATTATAACTCACTTGGAGAAATAAAAATAGCGATTATTGCCGCAATCCGGAAAGAAAAGAGCGGCAAAGGACTGCCCTTGAATAGCGAGGTGCAAGAGGTAAAGGTTTTTGTTGAGGATACGGAAACAGGGAAGAAAGTTGCCGAAGCGAGCGAAACAATAAAGGGGACAATGGGGGTAAAGGAATTGAAAGTGCTGAAAGAAAAAGCCCCGGGAAATGCTATTGATGTGGAGAAAGGAATAAAGATGCTGTTGAGGCTCTGATTTTTATGAAGCTGTTGAGAAGGGGGGCAGAAGCAGAGCTGTACCTTTCGGAAGAGAAGGGAAAGAAGGAACTGCTCAAGAGAAGGGTCAGCAAGGGCTACCGCTGCAAGGAACTTGATGAGGAAATTCGCTCTGGGCGAACTGGGCTGGAAGCACGACTGCTGAATGAGGCAAAAAAGTTTGGTGTTAGGACGCCGCAGGTGTATGGGGTAGATAAGGAAGAAAAGGAAATTTCAATGGAGTTTGTGGAAGGGAGCAGGGTGAAGGATGTGCTGAATATGGGAAACTTTGAGGGCATTTGTGAGAGGATTGGGCGCGATATTGCGAAGATGCACTCCTTTGATTTGATTCATGGTGACCTCACAACAAGCAATATTCTTCTACATAACAATAAGCTGTTTTTCATTGATTTTGGGCTAGGAACGCACAGCAAAAAGATTGAGGACAAGGCGGTTGATTTGCTCGTATTCAGGAAAACATTTGAAGCAACCCATGCTGATTTAATGCCCCTCGGCTGGGAAAAAATAATTGAGGGGTATGTTGCCAAAATGGGCTCTGAGGGCAGGAAAGTTGTGGAGCATATCGCAGCAATAGAGAAAAGGGCAAGGTATCATTAAGCTATTTAAAGCTTTGCTTTTAGAAACTTATTATTCAGTTTGTATTAATTCTCTCTCGCACCGTTAGGGCGGGAGGGTGAAACTGCAGTTGAAGTTTGGTGAAAAAGATTGGCTAGAATGCATTCTGGAAAAAAGGGAAAGAGTAAGAGTAAGAGACCGCCCACCAAAAAGGCGCCTTCCTGGGTTGAGTTGAAGCCCAAGGAAGTGGTTGAAGCGGTAATAAATCTAGCGAATGCTGGCCACTCCCAATCAGGGATTGGGGCCATGCTGAGAGACCAGTATGGCATTCCGGATGTTAAGGCGGTTGTTGGCAAGGGCGTTGAGGAAATTCTTGAAGAAAATAAGCTGTTGCCCGAAATTCCCGAGGATTTGATGAACCTAATCAGGAAAAGCGTTGCATTGAAAACCCACATGGGGAAGAACAAGAAGGATTTCACTGCAAAAAGAGGCTATCAGTTAGCGGTGAGCAAGATAAGGAGGCTCGTTAATTATTACAAGGGAAAGGGAAGGCTGCCGAAAAGCTGGCGCTATAGCGAGGAAACTGCCGCATTGCTGGTGAAGTGATTGAGTATGAGGTTTGAGGCGAGCATTGAAAAGGATGGGAAGAAGGTTTTTGAGGCTCGCGGGGATAGAAACATTGGAGAAATTTTGAAGGGGCTTGATGAGGCAATAAAAAAGGAGATTGCAAGGGGAAAGTGATTGCAATGGCTGAGGAAAAGGAAAAAGAAAAGAAAAAGACGAAGCCTGCCAAGAGAACTCTTGACAAGTGGAAGAGAAAGAAATGGTTCAAGATATTCGCGCCCAAAGAATTCGACAAGAGAGAGGTGGGTGAGACGCCAGCTGATAAGGAAAAGAATGTGTTGGGTAGGACAATCAAAACAAATTTAGTGGAGCTCACTGGGGAAAGGCAGAAAAGGCATGTAATCCTTACATTTAAAGTGAATGATGTGAAGGGACAGCAGGCATTCACCAAAATAGTGAGGCATGAAATCAGTCCCATTTACATAAATAGGATGGTTAGGAGGAGAATGAGTAAAATCGAGGCTGTGCAGGTTGTAACAACAAAGGACAACAAAAAGCTCAAAATCAAAACCATTGCACTGTCACAGAAAAAATTGGAGAGAAGGCAGGAGACAGCAATCAGAAAGGAAATCATTCAGAGCATTGAAAAAAGCTGCAATAGAAAAGAGTTCTCTCCACTAATACAGTTGATTGTGTTTGGCGTACTAGCATCAAAGCTGTTCAAGGAACTGAAAAAGATTGCCCCCTTAAGAAGGGTTGAAATCGTAAAAAGCATTGTATTGGAAGGATAGGATGTTTCAATTCATTGAAATAATTCTCCTGGTGGTAACACTTGTTTTATTTTCGATGGCTTCCATCAAGAAGAGGCTACTTGACCCAGCCGGAGTGCTAATAGCGAATGTAGTGGGCCTAGTGATTTTCTATTTGGGGGGCATTATCTACTTTCTTTTAATAGCGCTGTTTTTTGTTGTGGCTGAAGCAAGTACAAAGTTGTACGCGAATAGAAAACCTGTTTTGCATGAGAAAAGGACAATAGGCAACATCTTTGGAAGTAGTGGAGCAGCGGTAATTGCGTTGCTCTTGAATAATCCTATTGCATTTTTCGGGGCTTTATCTGCAGCGCTTGCAGACACCCTTTCAAGTGAACTTGGAATGCTTTCAAACAAAAAGCCAGTATTGATAACAACTCTAGAGCAAGTGGAGCATGGTGCAGACGGCGGTGTAACAGGGCTTGGAATGTGGAGTGCGTTACTGGGAGCGAGCGTTGTTGCAGTAATTCACTTTGCATTGAATTCGAGCCTCTATCTATTCATGATCTTGATTCTGGCAGGATTCTTCGGGTCTGCTGTTGATTCGTTCTTTGGAGCAGTTTTTGAGAGAAAAAAAAAGCTGAGAAATACAGAGATTAATTTTTTGGGTTCTAGTGCGGGTGCATTGCTTGCATTTTACCTCTCGCTACTTTTATGACTTTACACCTGATTGTGCGTGCAATAGCCCTTGCTTGAAACCCAAGCCAAAGCGGTAGCCAGCGGAAGAAAATAGTTCAAGGAGCGTTGCTTGGCTTCTCCCAAACTCCACTATTCTCGGCTCAGAAATTTCCGCAAGCCTGGCTGCTGTCTCAATTGCCTTTTCCCTTGTTCCCAATTCATCAACAAGCCCTACATCTAAAGCCTGTTTCCCGCTCAGTATTCTGCCATCGGCTATTTCATTGAAGTTCCTTGCCTTTATTTTATCTCCCCTAAAAAGAAGGATATCTTCCTTAAAGCGGTTGAAAGCATCGTGCATTATTGTTTGGATTATTCTCTCGTCTTCCTTGTTTAAATCTGAAAAAATCGAGCCCATGCCCTTGTGCTCGCCCTCCTTTATAATTTTCACTTTTATGCCGAGCTTTTCGAGTAGGCCCTCTATATTGGCGAGAACACTTATCACCCCAATGCTGCCGGTAATGCTGTCGGGATCGGCCACAATATAGTCAGAAGAAGAAGCAATGTAGTATGCGCCGCTCGTTCCTGTTTCACTAATCCATGAAACAACTGGCTTGCTTTCCCTTACCTCTCGCACTTTTTCAACAATCTGCCTTGTTGCAACAACGCTGCCACCTACGCTATTTATTTCAAGAAGTACTGCACCAATGCTGGGGTCTTCTTCAGCCCTTGCAATGCTATCCACTATCTCCAATGCGCTCATTTCAGGGGAAAATGAAGTAGCGTCAGCAACAATCTCCCCTTTTATTGGAATTATCGCTATTCCTTGGGAAACCGTTGGGAGCTCCAGCTCAAAGGAGAAAAGCATTGAAACAAGCAAAGCAATTCCAATGAGAACAATCAATCCAAGGGCGAGAACTATAATGAAGTTTTTCATAAATTTTTACCTTTAAATGTTCTAAATGAAGAAAGCTGCAAACATATAAAAAAGTAATTAGTATTGTTTTTTTTAGATGCTAGAGTATTTGGCTGCATTTTTTGCAACGGTTAGTTTGATTGCGATTCCAATCTATTTAAGCAACGGCTTAGCGCTGGCTTTTGGAGGCGGGAAACCCATTGATTTTGGAAAACGCTTTTTTGACGGAAGACCATTGCTTGGAAATGGAAAAACAATCCGCGGCACAGCAGCAGGAATTTTCTTTGGTTCTCTGGGAGCTGCCATTGTAAGCGCTTTTGTGCCCCAGCTTACGGCTTTTCTTCCTGTAGATTACTTGCGCTATGGAGTTCTGCTTGCAATAGGGGCAATGGCAGGAGACATTGCAGGTAGCTTTGTGAAGAGGAGAATGGGGTTGGAACAGGGAAAAAGCGTTATGCTCTTGGACCAGCTGGACTTTTTATTGGGGGGGATATTGCTGGGGGTAACTCTTTTCACCCCAACCATACTAGAGATACTTTTCCTTGTGGTGTTCACTATGTCTGTTCATAAGTTTGCGAACATTGTTGCATTCAAAACAAAGGTAAAAAAAGTGCCGTGGTGATAGGGATAAGAAAAGAGCTGCTGTTCCTGATGAAATTCTTTTTGATTTACTTTTTGCTGCAGGCGGCAATACAGCTTTCCCCCCTACAGCCATTGCAGGAATTCATTGCAGGAATTGAGGCAGCAATGCTCGGCCTGGAAAACGTTGGAAACACCATTAACACCATTAATGGATTGTTCGTGATAAATGCAAGCTGCACTGGGCTTGTTTCAGCAAGTGTCCTTGCTGCAGTAATTTTTGCATTGAAAAAGCCGGATTTGAAAATGAAGGCAGCGCTTTTTATAGCAGGAGCAATTGCGCTCTTTCTCCTGAACCTAGCAAGGGTTTACTTGGTGCTGCTGGTTGCGGTAAATATTGGGGCAGAGGCAGCAGAGATTGCACATACAGTGAGCTGGTTCAGCACCGCTGCCTTTATTCTAGTGCTCTGGTATATTGGAGTAAAAAGAGTTGCGGGAATAAAGAATTTTGGGGAGCTGATGTAAGGGCTTCAGTACTTGGAGAGTATCTCCTTCGTTATTTCTCCAAATGCTGGCCTTGTAATCAGTACACCAACCAGAACGCCGACAGTTGTGGTTATGGCAAATCCTACAAGGCGCCCCAAACCGAAGCCTATTAGGATTATTGGCAGCATCGTTGCAATGGTAGTAGCTGCTGCTGCAATCACCATGAAGAAAGCCCTCTTAATTCGCGTAGTGAGGCTCA
>JAFCCK010000163.1 GCA_017610245.1 Candidatus Iainarchaeum sp. | reverse complement strand
CAATTGCCGCCTCCTTTCCCAGCAGGCCCAAAAATTTCTTTTTCCTCCCCCTGTTAACAATTTTCAGCGCGTTTTCCTTGCTCAGGTTTGTAGGAAATGCTAGCAATTCTACAGCCTCTGGCTGCAATACTGCCTTGCTTTCCTTCGCAATCTCCTTTTCAACCTCGCCAGAAATCTCTTCAACTATTGCTTCTTCCTGCTCTTTTCCAGGAATGGAAAGCGTGCTGCTCTTCACATCCAATACTGCCCCTTTCTTCTCAAGCTGCTCAATTACCTCACCCAACTGCACATTGCTTTTGTATTTCATATTCAATGATTTAATTGCCTCATCCACAACCATTGTTTCTAATGTGCCTGCCCTCTCCAGCTTTGCATACGCCATTCCCACAGCCAGCTTCAGTACCTGCTCCTTATCCAGCTTATGGCTCCTCTCAACCGTTTCTGCCTCCCTACCTTCATGCTGCGACATTCGCGGTCTTATCCTCATTATAAATGCCCTGCTTGTCTCCTCCCTCCTGTCCCCGGTAAGCGCGACTCCCACTGGCAGTGTTTTAATGAAGTTGCTGCTCTTGTACACCTTTGGAATTATTGCAGGGGTTCTCTTGTAAACCGCCTTAATGTCATCGTCGAACACAAGCTTGTGGCTGATAATGATGTCAAGCTGGCTCAACACCTTTTTGTCTATTGCAGAGGGCTGTTGGGTAGCGAACACCAACGAACAGCCCGGCTGCCTTCCCTGCTTCACATACTCTATCAGCGAGGCAGATGCTGGAGTTTTAACATTCCCGCTTGGAATAAGTGTATGAGCCTCATCAATAAATAGCCACGTTGGTGGAATGTCCTCCTCTAATAATTGGTCGAGAGTTTCATCCCTCATCCTGTTCACTGCTTCCTTTCTTGTGCTGATTTTTCTCGCAGCAAGAATCCTCCTCGCAAGAATCCCGATAACCAATGCAGAAACATTGTCCTCTAGGAAAGAGGTGTCAATAACGCTCAACTGCCTTTCCCTGCTTAGTTCAGCCAGTGGAGTGCCTCTTTCATCAAACACCCCCCAGCTTTTTGCCGCATCAAATCTTGAAATCAATGCGCGAATCGAATCAGGCCTGTATCCCTTCTCAGGGCTATTTAACTCCACATCATTCCTCAAGCAGTTAATCAGCTCATCCAGCGAAAAGAACTCGTCCTTTGGCTTAATCGTCTTACCTTCTTTATTCTTATAGCCCTTTTTTACCTTGTGGATACTTTTCTCCAGCAAGAGCCCGCTGGGGGAGAAGCGATCAATTCCAAATGTTAGGCACCAGTCATCTGGCGTCAGCATGGATGGCGGCAGGCTGAATGTAGCATCATATGTTTTCTTCGGCACTTTTTCCTTCATACCCTCAGGAATGAAAACCTTAAGGTTGTCAAGCCCTTTAGGCAGCAAGCCCCACTGCCCCAACAGCTCAAGCTCCCGTGTTTCCTTGTTTGGGAACCTCATGCTCCAAAACACGCCGATTGGATCAACAACAACTATGCCCACGTTATGGTTATGCAATGCCAGCTCTTCTGCAATAACCCCCATTATGTAGCTCTTCCCAGATCCGCGAGCACCGCACACAAACACAACGTGAGGGTTCATGCTGTCAAGCAAAACATTCCTGCCTTTAAGGTCTTGCTCTTCAACCCTCCCAACAAAAAGACCTGCATCCTCCCCGTATTTCTGGTAAACGCTTTTCTTTCTTCCAATAAATGCCCTCTCGTCCTTTGTTTCAAGAAACCCCAACTCGGGCTTTACCACGCTCTCCTTTTTCTCAGGCAGCTTTTCTTTTGGCATGGTTTCCTTTTCAGCAGCTATTTCACTCTCCCTCTCCTTTATGCCTTCTTCCTTTGTGCCAACCTCTTTGTCCAGGGGAATTACACTTTCATCCTTTTCAGCCGCGTCCCTTGCCTTTGCCATAACAATCTTCTTTATCTTCTCCTTCATGCCCTCTTTTTTCACGGGTTTCTGCTCGGGCTCTGGCGGTAAGGGGGGTTCATCATCAGGAAATTCCTGCTTCTGCTGCTCCCTTGGCTTCTTTTTCCTTGCCTCTTTTTCCTTCTCCTCTTCTACCTTCTCCTCCATTTTGTCCCGCGCTGCCTCTCTCTCATCATCCTTGCCAAAGACCTCGTCAAACATATCTTCCTCGTCTCCAGGAGCAAAGCCCTTCTCTACTCTATCATTAGCCATAGCTACCACATAAAAATACGGGTTTAAAGTATTTTAATTTATGCCCCGATAGGCATATTTCATAACTATCGATGGAAGCCGCCAATATCCTTAAGCTGGGCTTTCAGCCCTTCAGCCTGCCTTTTTGTG
>JAFCCK010000162.1 GCA_017610245.1 Candidatus Iainarchaeum sp. | reverse complement strand
CCTGTTCGGTATCAGAATAATTTGCGACACAGAGGAAGACTGCTATAAAGCATTGGGGGTAATTAATTCATATTATAAAAGTGTGGAACACAAGTTCCGGGACTATATTGCAGACCCCAAAGAAAATAGGTACAAGAGCATTCACACAGTCATATTGTTCGAGGGCTTTCCTGTTGAAGTGCAAATCAGGGCCTGGCAGATGCATTGGGATGATGAGGCAGGCTTAGCAGCACACTGGCAGTACAAAGAACATAAGCAAGACAAATACTTTGACAAAAAGCTTTCAATTATTAAGCAGCTCATGGAGTGGCACAATACACATAAGAATTCGGCTGAGCTGAAGCAGAGCCTTAAAACGTGCAGTGGGGAGGAAAGAATATTTGTCTTCACACCAAAAAGCGAGGTTATTATCCTCAGGGAAGGCTCTACTCCGATTGACTTTGCCTTTGCAATACACAGTGATATTGGCTTTAGGGTGAAGGGGGCAAAGGTTAATGGAAAAATCGTTGCTTTGAATCACTCATTGGAGAACGCTGAAACAGTCGAGATTTTGACTTCCCCGGATAAGCAGGTCAAAAGACAATGGCTCGGCTTTGTAAAAACAGATAAGGCAAAAATAAAGATTAGGCAGGCATTGGGAATAAAAGAATTCAAGAAAGGGAAGAAGAGAGCCAAGGTATCAGGGAAAAAAACCTCTGATTTACGCGTAAAAATGGCAAACTGCTGTAAGCCATTGCCTGGAGACGAAATAATGGGTTATAGGACAACGAAGAGAAAGATTACAGTACATAGAAAAAACTGCAAAAACATTGTAGAAAGGGATGAAAGGAAAACTGTTTTGATTACCTGGGCTGAAGCGCAGAAGAACTATTCAGCCGAATTGAAGGTTGTTGCAAAAGAAAATAGTTCGCTTATACCTGAGATACTGAAAGTGTTTTCAGAGAACGGTATAACGATAGATGCAACAAATGCGAAAACCAACAAAAATAGGATAACGAGCTGCCGCTTCAGCATAAAGATCAAAAACAGGAAACAGCTGGAGAGGGCGATGAAAAAAATCTCAGATTTGCCCTATGTTTTAACTATTGAAAGAACGTAGGCAGAACAAAAAATATATTAATGAGGAGGATTTAATTAATACGGGTGATTAAAAGATGGACAGGGTCAAAACAGGCATTGCAGGACTGGATGGCTTGATTGAGGGGGGCTTCCCCCAAGGGAGAAGCATCCTGGTAAGCGGCGCCTGCGGAACAGGAAAAACCATTTTCTGCATGCAATACATATACAATGGTGCAAAGGATTATAGTGAGCCAGGGGTATATGTTACGCTGGATGAAAGGCCCGATTTGATAAGGGAGGATGTGCTGAGATTTGGCTGGGATTTAAAGAAGCTGGAAGAGCAAAACATGGTTCATATCGTGGACGGAAGCATAGCAAAGCTTGGTATGCCATCAGAGGAAGAGTTTTCTTTGCCGGTAACAGGCTTTGATGTTGACAAACTGCTGTTAGAAGTGATGAGAGTAATAAAGAGAATTGGGGCAAGGCGCATAGTTATTGACAGCATTCCCGCACTGGGCTTCAACTTTGATAACGAAAACGAAATAAGGAAAGCGATATTGAAGTTGAGCTACATGCTTATGAGGAGCGGCGTAACCTCCCTGCTTACAAGTGAAGTACAAGAAGGGACGAGCAAGTTTGGAAAATATGGTGTAGAGGAGTATGTGGTTGATGGAGTAATAGTCTTGCACTATATGGGAGTGGGCACGCAAAGTAACCGTACATTGCACATCAGAAAAATGAGGGTAACAAAACACAGTGAGGACTTGCATCCTCTTGCGATAACAAGCAAGGGGATAAAGGTGAGCAAGATAGAGGAAGAATATAAAGAAGCTTAATCTGCTTCCTGCAACCTCTTTACACATTTCTCTTTCCCGAGAGCGAGAATGAGCATTCCCGCTCTTGGCCCAGAATCCTTACCAAGCAGAGCAAGATAGATTGCCCTGAACAATTGCTTGGGCGGAACTTCGTTGCTCCTTGCTGTTTCAAAAATTGCTTTCTGAATATCATCAGCACCCTTTGCCCTATTTATTCTAGATGCAAGCTTTGGGAGGAGCTTTTTGGCAGCTGTGTCCATTGCATTTTTCTCCTTGCTGGAAAGCTTTGGCAGAAAGGAGAGTTTAAATTCTGCGGGAGCATATTTTTCAACCCAGGTTTTTGCATTCTCAATCCTTTCCAAAAGGGCCTCTTTTTCTTGCCCAGAAATGTTTTTAGACGCAAGTCCCATGGCTGAAATTGCTGATAATACCTTTTTAGAGCTGGGATAAAGTGGGGCAATGGAGGCAATTGCA
>JAFCCK010000161.1 GCA_017610245.1 Candidatus Iainarchaeum sp. | reverse complement strand
GAAAAATAATAGCATAACTATTGCAGAGGACGTTTACTTTGAGCTTGATTTGAGTGGAGGCACTGAGAGGGACAGCGACTACCCCTTTTCCCTTGGGACAGGGGAAAACAAACTGAAAACAATTTCAGGCATCAAGCCCGGAAAAACTGCCTTGTTCGAGTATCTTGTGAGGGTTGACCCCTCTGCATTGGACGGTGATTATAAACTGGTTTTTAAATTCGGCGATGATAGGATGGAAAAGGCATACACCTACACTGTAAAAGTTTTGAGCAGAAGACCCGACATAGAGATTGTAGGGGCGAGTGAGATGCAAGGCTCTCCAGGACAGGTGCTTGACCTCGGTCTAAAAGTTAGAAACGTTGGAAGCGGACCTGCAAAAGACATTTTGGTTGGATTGGAAGAAGACAGGACAGTAACATCAACAGGCGTTGTTGTTGAAAGGGAATTCTCCGCATTGGGAGCGAGCTTTGCCTTTGTAAAAGAGCTTTCCCCGGGAAAAGAGGCAAATGCAAGGTTGTCATTAGCAATAAACCCAGAGGCGGAGCAGAAAACCTACACAATCCCAATAAAAATCAAGTATAAGGACACAAATGCAACAGAATACAGCAAAACTGCCTACATTGGGGTGAAGGTAACTCAAGAGCCAGAGCTGGATGCCGTAGTGAGTGAGGTTGAGCCGCTTGCCTTCCCAGGGGCGCTCTCGGAGGTAACAGTGGACCTCTTCAATATTGGCGTTGGAACAGCAAAATACATTGTTGCAGAGCTTGCCAGCGAATCTGGAACCTTTGAGCAGGAGAAAGTCTTCATTGGCACCCTGGAAGCGGACGATTTCGATAGCTTCAAGGTCAAGATGCAAGTAAATCCCACGGCAGATCCAACCAAAGAGCACTCGCTGCAACTAACACTCTTGTATAAGAACCAGTACGGAGAGGAAAGGCGTGAACAGAAAGCGCTGCAACTAAAAGTTCATTCCCTTGCTGAAGCGCAGGCAATCTCTGGAGCAGCAAACCCTATATTGATGCTGTTTGGAATATTCATGCTTCTGATGCAGTTGCTCGGACTGTTCATTTTCGGAAGATGGGTTTACAAAAGGTTCGTGAAAAAAGAGCGGTAAAACGAACCTTTTTTCCTTACCTTTTGAGGTGTCCTCCTTGCTCGACCTTGAAACAATCACTGTAGCATTCGCTAATTTGAGGAGACAGAAGCTTCGCTCTTATCTCACACTCCTTGGAATGGTAATCGGCATTGCAGCAATTGTCGCCCTTGTAAGCCTCGGTCAGGGTTTGAATGTCTATGTGCAGGAGCAGTTCGAGCAAATCGGCTTGGATATGATTTTTGTTGAGCCTGGTGTGGGCGGCATTAGCACAGTAAGCGCCAGAACATTGGAGGAGGATGACATTGAAATAATAAAGGAAATCCCTGGGGTGGAAGACGTAATGGGCTTCTATGAAACTGCTGCAATTGCAGAGTACAGAAACAAGGAATTGAGTGCTTTTGTAATAGGCTACGATCCCGACAAAACCCAGCTCTTGGAGGAGATGGGCTACCTTAGGCTGAGCAGAGGCAGACTCCTGCAATCAAGTGATTTGTACAGCATAATGATAACAGAAACCTTTGCAAAAGAGGCCTTCCCAAACCGCGAATTGAAACCAAGGCAGAGAATCGAAATTGATGGAATGGAGTTCAAGATTGTTGGGATACTGAAGGATAGCGATGTTGCATTCGGCAGCCTTGGAATAATTAACATGTTCTTTGCAACCAAGGACACTGTAAGGACGCTTTTTGATGAAACAGAGCCCGTTGAGCTGGCAGTGAAGGTTACTGACAAGCACATGATTGAAAGCGTTACGGAAAGAATAGAGGACAAGCTGGAAAGCGCGCACGGGCAGAAGGACTTCTTTGTAATGAGCACCGAAAACATCATGGAAACGTTTAACGCTGTCCTTGGCGTTGTACAGCTCGTGCTTATCGGGCTGGCAAGCATTTCTGTTATAGTTGGGGGCATTGGAATAATGAATACCATGCTGATGGCTATTTTGGAGAGGACGCGCGAAATAGGCGCAATGAAAGCAATCGGGGCAACAAATAACAGGGTGCTATCAATATTTTTGGCTGAATCCGCAATGTTGGGGCTGATTGGCGGCTCTATAGGAATAGTGCTTGGTTATAGCATCGCCTTTGGCATTGCAGGGATTGCAAAAAGCCTTGGGTTTTCCCTCCCAATAGGCTTAAATCCCGTATTGATTATTGCTGGAATTCTGTTCAGCGTGCTCATTGGCATTATATCAGGGCTTTTGCCGGCAAGAAGGGCCGCTTTGATGGACCCAGTGGAGGCGCTTCGCTATGAGT
>JAFCCK010000016.1 GCA_017610245.1 Candidatus Iainarchaeum sp. | reverse complement strand
AATGTTATCCTGATAAGCCCCTAGCATCGGGGCCTATTCTTGGTCAACTATTTCTCCCAGTTTCTCTTCAATGCATTCTTTAGTTTGGCAGCCAGGGTCTGTACAGATTTCCACTGCCTTGTCTGCGTTGTCTGCTACACAGATGTTGATAAATCTTGTTTCAACAAGTTCATCATTTTCATCTAGAACTGTCAGTCTAACTTTGTGTTTGCCCTTCTTTGTTACGCCGATTGTAAATGATTGCAGAGTCTCTTCCTGCGGTACTATTTGCCGCTCTAAGAAAATAAAATAATCATTACCGCTTTTTGTAAATGGTCCCCCCACATATTCAAGTCCGTCTTCAAGAGTCAGCTTTATTTTTTCCCCTTCTACAATCTGCTCTAACAATTCAAACTCTAACGAAATATGCGTATCTTGTCCGCCTGTTTGGAGAGCAACAGGTTCAAAAATTTCCTGGTTTGGTGTTCTAAATCTCTCCCCAGAAGGGGAAGTGAAACTTTTAAGAGCCATAACAGCTGTTCCCCCTCCGTCTGTTTGAACGCAGCCGCTAATTAAAACAATGCTTAAAATTAATCCAATTAAAATGTAATTCTTCATGTTTAAATTAACTGCAAAGATACTATAAATACCTTTCTGTTTTGTTCGGTTTTCACCGAAAGCAGATGGAGCCCTACCAACTGATTCTTTAAAATAGTTTCTCAGGATTAATTCTAATTGAGGGCCCTTGGTCTAGAGGTAGGACACGTCCTTGGCAAGTTAAGAATTCCAATGTGGACGAGATCGCGGGTTCGATTCCCGCAGGGTCCAAACTAAATTCTTTTATATTCGTTTAGCTATTCTTTATTTTGCAATGGTTGACAAAAAAAAGATATTGCTCGACAGCGTTAGAAAGCTGATTGATTTAAAAGTGCCAGATGAGGAGATAGTATTGCACCTTAAAGAGGTTGGTGTTCACGAAAGGCAGGCCAGGAAATTAATAAGGCTGGCGAAACAGCCGCAGAAGGAAAAGGAAGCGGTTGAGAAAAAAGAGAAAAGGGCGGTTGAGGAGAGGAAAGCCGCAGGACTGCCGAAAAAGGAGGAAATTGAAGCGAAGAAACCCGAGGTAAGTTCAAAAAAGCTTTCAGAGCTTGCCAAGCAGATTTCCGCCCAGACAGCTGCTGAAGAAAAACCAGCGGAAAAGAAAAAGCCCAAGGAAGTTAAGACAAAGCCAGAAGAAAAACCTAGCGAGGAAGCAAAGCCCGTTCTTGGGGCAATCAAAGCATTGGAAGAAGAGAAGGTCCCAAAGATTAAGCCGATTAGTGTAGCTGCCCCCCCTGAACCATCGGTTAAGCCAGAGCAGGCCATTGATATTTCAAAGCTTTGGGAGAAGGGCATTCTTTCATCGGTTGACCAAAGGCTCAGGGAAATGAAGGAGATAAGGCAAGAGCTGGACAAGGTTATTGCAAAGAAGGCTGATGAGGTTGCAAAGAAGGAGATAAACAAGGTGCAGGTTCTATTTGATTCGCAGCAAAAGCTTTTCCTGAGCAAGGTTAATACTGAACTGGAGAAAAAAGGTAAAGAGGTAGAGGAGCTTGTTGATCAAAAAATAGTTGAAATGAAAGAAACAAGCAAGGAGCTTAAGAAAGAAATGGTCCTGCTGGAGAAAAAGAGGCAGCAGTACAAAGAGTTTATGGAGGACGTTGATTCAAAACTCACTGATTTGGATGAAACCAAAAACAAGCTTGTTAGGGAAATGAACTCAGAGCTCATAAGGGGAAAGAGCTCAATACAGGAGTTTCTGGATTCAGCAAATGCAAAGATTTGCGAGATGGATGACCGCGTAAACAAGACAATTGAAGTAGGGGCAAATGTTATAGAGGGCCTGAAGGCAGATGCTGAGAAAAAGTTGCAGCACATGGCAATTGCTAGAAGCGACGAGTTAAACAAGGATGTTAGAGATGAGTTGAATGAATTGAGAGACACAAGGCTTATGTTTGAATCCCACCTCAAGGAAAGGCTAAACAGCCTGGACGAATTGCAGAGGGCAATTCAAAGGGAATTTGAGCCAGGGATGTTCAGGCAGCAGATGACTGACCTTGAAATATTTAAAAAGCAGTTCGTTAGGGTAATTGAAACCAATGTTGACAAGTTCAACGAGGCAATCCAGAGGCTGAACGAGCAGGCAAAAACCCTGGAAGAGCAAATAAACAAAAGAGTCAGGCTCATTGACAGGAAGATGAAAGAGCTCGATGACTTTGAGAAAGCGTTTGCAGAAGAAATGGGCCTAGCAGTTGAAAAGGTGTTCGAGAAAAAGAAAGCCAAGAAAAAGAAAAAGCAGCAGAAGTAGTCACAGTTGCCGCTTGAGTTCTTCTATTTGCGCATTTCTTTCGGCAATCTTCTGCTTAATCTTTCCAATCCTTGCTCTTACCTTAGAAATAGCAGCATCACTGCACTCTGCCAATGCAGTCATTTCATCTGGTGTAAGACGTTTTTTCTTTCAAGCATAAAGAGAAGATTTGGCACAGGGAAACTACTCTATCAAAAAGAAACCTTAAAATATATTATGAGGTATCAAAATCTTAGATTGCCACATTATGGGCCCGTGGTCTAGTGGTTAATTTCTTTTCAACGCGTTTGAAAGAAATCCATTAATGACGTCCGGTTGACATCCGGGAGATCGTGAGTTCAATTCTCACCGGGCCCACTATTTTTTCTTGAACTCCATTATTTTCTTGCAGCTCATGCAAGTGCTGCCACTGCAGGGCTCGCCACATTCCTTGCAGGAATTCAACTTCACTTCTCTCTTCTTTTCAACGAGCTTTGGCTTCGCTTGCCTGAAGAAGCTAAGGATAGAATACATTGTTCCAGGAAACTGTGATTCCAATTGATTTAGTATTGCCCTATAGGTGTTTCTCTTCGCCTGCCATTTAAAGGGGCAGCACTGCTCCTCATAATGGTGTATCTTATTGTAGTAGGCAAAAGCAATTATCTCTATTTCGGGGCTTTCCCATAATGGCTTGATTCTTGGGACAAGCCCCTTTATGGAAGAGATGCCTGCAATTGGCCCAAGCCTTACAAGGCGAGACAAATCTGCCTCGCATACATTCATCAAAATGCTTTGCACCTCATCATCAAGGTTATGCCCAGTAACAAGCTTGTCCATGCCGAGCTTTTTCGCATACTTATTCATGAGCCTTCTCCTCAATACACCACAGAAGGCACAGGTGCTTCCAATTTTTTTCTTTGCCCCTGTTTTGCGCATCACATCAACCATTGTGAAGCCGAATTCTTTCTTGAAGGAAACCCTTGTGAAGGGAATCCCCCAGGCTTTGCAATTTTTCTCAGCATATTGAAGGGCGCAGTCCCTGTAGCCCTTTATGCCCTCATCAATCAGCAGTGCTTCCACTTTATTGCTCTTTCCAAAAATTTTGTTCACCAAATACAATGCAACAGAGCTATCCTTTCCACCGCTGTATGCTACCAGCAGCTTCTCCCCTGGCTTAACCAGTTTGTTTGTTCTGCATGTTTTCCTTACCCTCTTCTCAAAGAAATGCAGGAAGTGCTCCCTGCAAAAATAATGTGGGCCATAGGGCAGTTCCATTGCAGCTTTTTTCCCACAGCGATCGCATTTTCGCTTTAGCATAAAAAACACTCCCGGGGAATACTTTAATTAATGTATTGATTCATTTTTCTTTCTATGAAAAAAAGGGACAAATTCCTGCATGAGGAGATTAAGGTAAAGCAGCGCATCGGCAGGGGCATTACCGGGAAAAAAGGGAGCAAGGGAGCGTAGGGAAACATTAGCTTTAAATTCCTTCTCTTTGAATAAATCTGTAATATTGGATTTTCGTGGGATTCCTCTTTTTGAGTGTTTGGAAACGGTTTTTATGGGCGCAATAAAAGCAATCCAGGAAACCTTTCAGAAGGAGCTGAAGGGAGCAAAGGACGAGTCGTACGACTACAAGGCAATACAGAGGAACAGGCTGATTGGCTTCAGGAAGGAAAAGAAGGCAGTTGTAAGGGTCAAGAAACCCACTAACATTGCTCGCGCCAGAGCATTGGGGTATAAGGCAAAAAAGGGCTTTATTGTTGTGAGGGTTCGCGTCCGCAAGGGAAGTGGCGCCCATAGAAGGCCCAAGAAGGGAAGAAAGCCCAAGAGAATGGGTGTGAGAAAGCTCACAAGGAAAATAAGCATCCAGGGCATTGCAGAACTGCGCGCCTCCAAGAAGTATGAGAACTGCGAAGCTTTGAATTCTTATTTGGTTGGAAAGGACGGCAAGAGCCATTATTATGAAGTGATTCTTGTTGATACAGCTGCCCCAGAAATAAAATCCGATAAAGACATTGCTTGGATTTGCGAGAGTACGCAAAAAGGAAGGGCTGAAAGGGGCTTAACCTCTGCAGGGAAACACAGTAGAGGTTTGCGCAGGAAGGGCAAGGGAGCAGAGAAAGTTCGCCCAAGCCTGAGAGCGAAGAGCCGCAAAGCAAAGTAAAAACAGCCCAGAAATTTTCTATTTCCCTCTAACCCGATATTCCCAAAAGGCTTCTTTCCAGGGAGTACCGCCAGAGGATATTCTATCTTTTTCAACCAGTTCCCTAGCAAAGGATTTTTTCAGCCCCTTTGGAATCTGCTCCCAGGAGCCGAAAAAGCCCAGCATTTCATTGAGCAGCTTGAGGGAGGGCTTTTTCAACCTTTCCTTAAATTCCTTTACCATCCTTTCCCTCTCAGTTTTGCTTGGTCTCTTTTTTACCCCTATTTTGGGTGTTCCCTTTTCAACAATAATTGCCCCCTTCTTTTTCTCCTCCCTTCGCTGCTCTCTCTTGCCCGGCCTTACAATCTTCTCATAAAGCCTGCCCCGTTCAGAATAATACCACCCTCTATTATATTCCCTCCTCTTTTTTCTTACCAGAGCTGCTGCCCTGGGCTTTTTCATCATTACCCTTCTCTGGGCCCTAACTTTTGGTCTATACCTGTATTTCCTCATGTAGGCAGCTCTCTGGGGCTTGTGCGCTTTTTGGTATCTTTTTCCCCGCCATCTGCGCTTTGCCTTTTCGCTAGGTTCCTGCGTCTTAGTCCACGCCTTGGTTCTTTTCCTTGCCCTCCACACCTCTTTGCTCCTTTCTTTGGGAGTAAGCTTGCTCCATTGGAGGAGAAGAGGATGTTCCACACCCAGCTCAGCCAGCCTTGCCCTTAAATTGATTATCTTGTGTATCTTGCGCCCTGCCCCAACTTTTGGCTTTCGCATGCAATTAATTAATCCCTTGCTTATAATTAAATTTATCGTTCGCTAGGGTGAAAACCTTTTTTAAATGAAGCTTGCCCTTATTTTTCAATGCCCTCAACTGTTTACCTTATTAGAAAAGAGTTCCTTCAGAAGCTGCCCTCTGCATTTGAAAAGCTGGGCTTCAGGCAGCATTTCAGCGGAAAGAGCACAGCTGTAAAAGTGCACATGGGTGAAAGGGGCAATTTGAATTATGTGAGGCCCCCAATAGTTGGAAAGTGTGTTGAGGAATTATTGGCCGTAAAAGCAAAGCCCTTTGTTTTTGACAGCCTTACAAAATACCACAAGCATAGGTACTCTGTTGAAGATTACTATGAAACCGCTCGCAAGAATGGTTTTACGGAGGAAACAATTGGCTGCCCCATTGTAATAACGGACAATGCAGTGAAAGCCAAGGGCTTTTTGGATAGAGAGGTTGGGGTTAGCAAGGAGGTTGCTGAAGCTGATGCGTTGCTCGCCGTAAGCCACTGCAAGGGGCATATGTTCGCGGGCTTTGGCGGGGCAATAAAGAATGTTGGCTTTGGCACAATTGACCAAAAAACAAAGGACGTGGAGCATGCTGCTAAGAGGGAGCTGCTTGAGGCGATTGCCAACCACTGCTTTGCAGTATTGCTCCAGTTTGATGCTGCAAATACCCTCTTTGTGAATGTGCTGAACGATATTTCCCCCTACTGCGACTGCCATGACAATGCCCCCTTTGGAATAATGAAGGGGATAGGAATCCTTGTAAGTGACAACATTGCAGCAATTGATAGGGCTTCTATAGATTTAATCAACAAGGAGTTTGGAAAGGACTTTTTCCAGTATCTTGGCTATATTAGTCCGTTGCCCCAGATTGAATTGCTTGAAGAGCAGGGCTTTTCTTCTGCCTATACTTTGGAGGAGCTTTAATGTATTTAAATTTTTTTCAAAAATTTAAAATATTCAAAAAACAATCCGAGGTTTTTTGAATGTATTTCAAGCTATTGAAGGGGGATATTGCTGATGCCATTGCTGATGCAATAGTAAATGCTGCAGGAACATCCCTTAGGATGGGCGGGGGTGTTGCAGGCGCGATTAAGAGAAAGGGCGGCTCTTCCATTGAAGAAGAGGCATTGAAAAAAGCCCCACTTGGTTTGGGGAAGGCAATTGAAACAGCTGCAGGGCAATTGAATGCTCGCTACGTGATTCATGCAGCGGCAATGCCTCACGAAGGGAATGGAAGGGCAACAGCTGAAAGCATTTCACAGGCAACAAGGAATGCTTTGCTGCTCGCTGATTCGCTTGAATGTAGCAGTATTGCTTTCCCTGCCTTGGGCTGCGGCATTGCAGGCTTTTCCTTGGAACAGGGAGCAAGGATAATCTTGAGGGAGATAAGCAGGTTTAAACCAAAGCAGCTGCAGAAATGCCTTATTGTTCTTTTTTCCGATGCGGAATATAAGGTTTTTGAGAGGGCAGCGAGGAGTGTTTGAAATGGCTGGGAGAATCCCCGCAAGGGAGCAGTGCTTTGCACTCCTAGAGAAATACAAAGTGCCGCGAGTGATTGTTGAGCACTCGCTACAGGTTACCAAAGTAGCGGTGTATCTAGGCAAAAAATTGGCTGCTGCTGGAGAGAAGATAAACCTGCCCCTGCTTGAGGCAGCCGCTTTGCTGCATGACATTGACAAAAAGATTTGCCTGGATGACGGCTCTAAAAAGCATGCGGTGGAGGCGGCAAGGATTCTTGAAAGGGAGGGTTTCCCAGAGATTGCTTCCATAGTAAAACAGCACAGGCTCAGTCATATATTGGAAGAACCTTTTTCCTCATGGGAGGCAAAGCTGGTTTACTATGCAGACAAGAGAGTAAGGCACTCTTCCATTGTTTCGCTGCAGGAGCGTTTCGATTATCTGCTGGGGAGGTATGGTGAATTCAAGGGGAATATCATCAAGGCAAAGCCCAAGGTTTTCGCCCTAGAGGAAGAGATTTTCAGCAAGATAGATGCGGTAAAAGATTTGAGGGAATTGAATGAAGAAAGCAGTTAAGCCGAGGCTAAAGCCCTCGCATAGAATGAAGAAGCGTTACATTCTCTTTCAATACACAGCCAGCAAAAACGTTTCTTTTTATGCAATAAAGACCCTGTTGCACAAGCTTGCTATAAAGCCCCTCTCCCTTATTGAATTCCACCCTAGGAGTGGAATGGGAATTGTAAGGTGTGAGAGAAGTAGAGTAGCAATGGTGAGAAAAGCCCTTAATGAAATAGGCCTCCTTACACTCAAAACTAGCGGGAGCCTGAAAAAATTGCGGGAGAAGCAGTAATTTTGTCCACACCAATATCTTTTTAATTGCTTACCAGTTTCATGTTATTAGGCTCATTTGTAGATAGATTTATTTTGGAAGTAGATAATAATGGCACTGGCAAATGCGTTGAAGGCAAAGTGCATCAAATGCGGTTACGGCATTCCCTTGAGTAGCCAAGAGTATGAAAAAGCCAAGAACGTGCAGTGCCCGAAATGCAATTCCAAGTGGCTAATTACTAGAGATGAAGGCGAGATTTTCCTCGAACTGGAGAAATAGGCTTTTCTCACAGCTTCAATGCCCTTATCATTTCCTCTACTGTCATGCCTCTTGCCTGCTCTTTCAGCAGCCTCCCCCTGCCAAATTCCATGGAATACAGTTCCCTTACCCTTTCCCGCAGCTTTGAAACCCTCGCCATAATAGGGATAGTGCGCAGCCCCTTAATAAAATTTGCCAAAGGGTGAATTTCAGGGGCAGGACCGTGAGAAGCTTTTTATAGTTAACGTTGGTAAAAATATTTTAGTCAGAGAGAAAAAGAGGGATTTTTGAGTGTATCCTGTTTCTAGAAAGGGGTCAGCCTATGACAGGGTTGCTACCATGTTCTCCCCTGACGGGAGGCTGTATCAGGTAGAGTACGCTGGCAAGATTGTAGAACAAGGCACTATTGGTACGGCTGCTGTTTATGCTGATGGTGTGCTGTTTGGGGCGGACAAGAAGGTTGCAACCAAGCTTATCCTCCCAGAAAGCATTGAAAAGCTGTTCAAGATTGATGACCATATCTGTGCGATCTCTGCAGGGCTTGTGGGGGATGCGAGAAGGCTTGTCCAGATTGCGAGGAAAGAAGCGCAGGAAAACAAGATATATTACGAGGAAAAAGTTCCTGTTGAAACACTGGTTAAGCAGATTTGCGGGGTAAAGCAGCTCTTTACACAGTATGCTGGCATGAGACCTTTCGGCGTGAGCTTTGTTATTGGCGGTGTTGATGATTCTGGCCCAAGGTTGTTCGAGACGGAGCCGAGTGGAGCACTTGCTGAATATAAGGCAATTGCTATTGGAAAGGGGAGAAAGGAGGCAATGAAGCTTTTCGAGAAACGCTACAAGGATGGGATGGCTTTCGAGGATGCTGTTAGGCTGCTTGTCTCTGCCTTGGGAAAGGGCTTGGAGGAGAAGGAGAAACTTGATGTTAATAGAATGGATTTCGCTTTCATTTCAAAGGACACACCCTTTGAAAGAATTGGAAAGCAGAAGCTGAAATCTATTTTAGGGAAAAAGTAAGTAGCTGAATTAGTAGGGGTTTTCAAAACCATGGTGAAGCTAGAGGATGCGGTTATTGCGAGGATTGAAAAAAATAATGAAAAGTTTGAGATTCTTGTTGACCCTGAACTAGCTTTGAAACTGAAAAAAGGTGAAAGCGTGAGCTTTAATGATTTAATGGCAATCGATACTGTCTTCAAGGACGCGAAGAAGGGCAGCACACAGAGCCCGGAAGCATTGAGCAAGGCATTCGGCTCAACAGACGTGAATGTCATTGCCAGGAAGATAATTTTGGATGGAGAGGTGCAGCTCACAACAGAGCAGAGGAGGCATATGAGAGAGGCGAAGCGGCGCGAGATAGTTGAAATAATAGCAAGGAACGCCATCAACCCGCAAACTAATGCCCCACATCCCCCAAAAAGGATAGAAACAGCCTTGGAGGAGGCAAAGATTCATATTGATGAGGGCAAGAGTGCTGAGGAACAGATTCCGGCAATACTGAAGGAGCTGAAGAAGATTATCCCAATTTCATTTGAAAAGCAGCAGATTGCTGTTAAAGTATCAGCAGAGCATGCCGGAAGGGTATCAGCATTCCTTCACAAGCATGAGCTTAAGAAAGAGCAGTGGCTCAATGATGGAAGCCTGATTGCGGTTGTTGAAATGCCGGCTGGCTTGCGCGCTGAGTTTATCACCGAGCTCAATCATTTAACGCATGGAATGGTAGAAACAAAGATTTTGGAAGAGGCGGTTTAATTTGAGCGAAAAAAAGATTGTTGTTCCTGGAGAGCTTATAACAGGGGAAAGGAAGAGGCTGGGCAGTCATGTCTTCGTTGAAAATGGCAAGGTTTACAGCGATTCTTTGGGCCTTGTTTACACTGATAAGGATGTTGCATCGGTTGTGCCATTGCACGGGAAATACATTCCAAGGAGAAGCGACCTTGTTATTGGGGTTATTGTAAGCGAAACCTATTCGGGCTACATTGTTGACATTAACAGCATATACAGAAGCTATGTCTCGAAAGAGTACATAAGGGAGAATTTGAGTAGAGGAGCAATTATTTCAGCAAAGGTAAGGGACGTAAACGAAATAAATGAAGCAGAACTGGAAGACGTCAGGGTATTCTATGGCGGAGAGCTTTTATCAACGAGCCCGGTTAAAATTCCCCGCATCATTGGTAAAAACGGCAGCATGCTGAATGAGCTCAAGAGTGGCACAGCATGCAGCATTGTTGTTGGAAGAAACGGTTGGATTTGGGCAAAGGGGGGCAATGTTTCGCTCCTAGTTGAGGCGATAGAACTTATTGAGAGAGAGGCCCATTTAAGCAACCTCACAAACAAGGTTGGAGAATTTTTAAGGAAAAAGGTGAGTAAGTGATGGCGAAGAAAGAGGAAAAGATAGAGTATGTGAAAAACGGAAAGAGATTGGATGGAAGGAAAGTGGATGAGTCAAGGTCATTGAAGATAGAGGCAGGCATTCTGAATAGGGCTGACGGTTCAGCCTACCTTGAATGGGGGCAGAACAAAGTAATTGCGGCTGTTTATGGGCCGAGAGAAGCACTGCCAAAACATATCCAAAACCCTTACAAGGCGCTGGTCAACTACCAGTACAGGATGGCAACTTTTTCTGTTCCAGACAGGAAAAATCCCAGACCCGCTAGGCGGGAAATAGAGATCTCAAAGGTCTGCGGTGAAGCGCTAGAGAAAGTGATTTTTGTGGAAAAGTTTCCCAATACAACCATTGATATTTTTGTGGAGATTTTAGATAGTAATGCTGGAACAAGAGTTGCTGGACTTACAGCAGCCAGCATAGCACTTGCCGATGCGGGAATTCCAATGAGGGATTTAGTAGCGGCAATAGGCGTTGGAAAGGCAGGCGGGGAAATAATCCTTGACTTAAACAAAGAGGAAGAGGATGCTCCTGATGCTGTTGACATTCCGCTTGCAATAATGCCCAGAACAGAGGAAATAGTGCTGCTGCAAATGGATGGTTTGCTTACAAAGGAAGAGTGGAAAAAGGCTCTTAAGCTTGGCTTAAAGGGCTGCAGGCAAGTATATGAAATACAGAGAGCAACTCTAAGGAAGCAGTACGAAGCAGCTGAGAAGGAAGCAAAGGTAGGAGAGAAAGGCGAGAGAGAGAAAGGCGAGAAGGTGAAATAAATGGATAACGTTACTTGGGACTTGAAGGCAGACAAAGCGGTAAAGCTCATTAAGGAAGGCAAAAGAGTGGATGACAGGGCACTAGACCAGTACAGAGCGATTGAAATAAAGAAGAACATAAGTGAGAATGCTGAGGGCTCAGCATTGGTAAAGCTCGGCGGTACAGAAGTGGTTGTGGGGGTAAAAATGGTTCTTGGAGAGCCCTATCCCGATATGCCAAATGAAGGCACTATTTCAGTGGGGGCGGAGCTATTGCCATTAGCGTCTCCAGTGTTTGAATTTGGCCCTCCCAGGCCAGAATCAATCGAGCTTGCAAGGGTTGTTGATAGGGCTGTCAGAGAAAGCAAGGCACTGGATTTCAAGGACTTGTGCATTGAAGAGGGCGAGAAGGTCTGGATTGTCTTTATTGACCTCTATGCCTTGAACGATGACGGAAATCTTTTTGATGCATGCAGCATCGCAACATTATCCTCGTTGCTTGAAACAAGGATTCCAAAGCTTGAAGATGGAGAAATCATTAAGGACGAATACAGCGGCAAGCTCAAGCTTTCGAGAAAGCCGTTGCTTTGCACTTTCTCAAAGATTGCCGGCAAGATTGTTGTCGACCCAGTTCTTATTGAAGAAAAGGCGCATGATGCGCGCTTTTCCCTTGCCACAACAGAGGACAATTACATGTGCGCTTTTCAAAAGGGCGGCTCTGGTAGCTTAACTGAAAGTGAAATCGACCAGTGCATTGACACAGCATTCAAGTGCGCGAAGCAGATTAGAAAACAGCTGTAGTGAGGGCAATGGGCAAAACGGCAAAAGTAAAAACTGCTGGGCGGTTTGGCTCACGCTATGGCGTTGGGATAAGAAAGCGCTTGATTAAGATAGAAAGTGCCCAGCGCAAAAAGCATTCCTGTCCGCAATGCGGTTTTGAGAGAGTTAAGAGGATTGCAGCAGGCATTTACATGTGTAGTAAGTGTAATATAAAATTCTCAGGCGGAGCTTACTTGCCTGAAACAATGAGTGGCAGCATTGTCAAGAAAATGGTTATACAAAAATCATTTTTGCCCCATCTGAAGGAACTTTTAGAGGCAAGGGAAGAAATAGCCGAGGAGAAAGCAGAAACGGCAGAAGTAGAGGGGGAAAGGGCTAAAGAGAAGGAAGAAAAACCAGTAAAGGAAAAAGAGCCCAGGTCAAAGGAAAGGAAAGAAAAAGAGGCAGCTAA
>JAFCCK010000160.1 GCA_017610245.1 Candidatus Iainarchaeum sp. | reverse complement strand
AAGCATGTCTATCACTTGTACGTGCCAAAAATTGAGAATAGGGACAATGTAAGGGAGCAATTGAAAGAGCAAGGGATTGCAACAGGATTGCATTATCCTACGCCAATACACCTGCAGCAGGCGTATGCCTCCCTTGGATTGAAGGCGGGGGCGCTTCCAGTTGCAGAGGAAACTGTAAAGAAAATAATCTCGCTGCCAATTTTCCCTTTCATGAAGCAAGAGGAAATAGGGTATGTTGTGGAGAAGCTCTTGGAGGCAACAAAGTGAGTTTCGCTGTATTGGGAGCAGGCTACTGGGGAAAGAACCATGTAAGGGAGTATAGTAATGCTGGTATTGAATTAACAGTATGCGATTTGGATAAGGAAAAGCTGGGGCAGTATGAGAAAGAATTTGGAGTGAAAACAATAACTGATTATAAGGAACTGTTGAATGATGAGAAGCTGCTGGGATTGAGCATCTGCACACCGAACCCCACACACTACAAATTTGCGAAAGAATTTTTGGAAGCGGGAAAGCACGTGCTGCTTGAAAAGCCCATGGCTGTTAGCAGCAAGGAGGCAAGGGAGCTGGTGGAGATTGCAAGGAAAAAGGGAGTTGTGCTTACAGTTGGACACATATTTCGATTCAATAACGCATTGAAAAAGTTGCAGGAAATGATTGAAGCTGGGGAATTGGGAAAAATAAATGTAGTGGAACTTGCATGGACGAATCTTGATCCTGTGTATCCTGACAGGGATATTTTAACAGATTTGGCGCTGCACAGCTTTGATATAATCAATTTTCTTTTTGGGAAAAATCCTGAAAATATTCAGGTTGCAGGGGAAAAGCACAGGCGGCAGGATAACGAGGAAACTGTTTTTATTACTGGGAAGATAGATTCTGCTGTCGTGAATTTGGCAATAAGCTGGGTTATTCCTCCAAAGAAAAGAGAAGTGATTGTTGCTGGGAGCGAAAGAACAGTGTATGTAAATGCCTCTACGCAGGAAATGAAGGTAATTGATATGAAAACCCAGGAAGAAGAGAGTATTGGGGTAGAAGCAAGCAATCCGCTGCAGGAGGAAATAAAGGCATTTATTGATTCTGCTTCAAACAACAAGGGAGCAGCGGTTGCTGCAGAGAAGGGAGCGGAGATAATCGAATTCATTGAAACAGTGCAGGAAAAGCTGAAAGAACAGGCCTAATTGCTACATAACTTTTCTCTGGGAAAGAATTAAATCCCTCTTTAACACTAGATTCTATTGCATGCAGAGAAGGCCAAGGCATACGCAGCTGAGGATTCCTTTTGGGAAGCCAGGCAAAAAGCGGGCTAGAAGAAAAGGCCTCTCGCGAGCAGAAATAAGGGAGCTAAAGGAAGAGGCATTAAAGCTTGCTAAGCAGGCTTATGCTGTTGGGAAAAGCGAGAGGTGGCCGCGTGGTGAAAGACCAGAGCACATAGAAAGATGGTTAAGGGAGATAGGAAAGGATATCGGGGACTTGAAAAGCGGCAAAGCCACTGCAACAGAAGCAAAAAATATTATTGGACGGACAAAGGACTTCTTGGACATGTGCGGGAAAAAAGTCGATTGACGGGCATTGAAAAATTTATATACCATAATGCACTATTTAGTATCTTAGCATGCCTCCTGCAAGGGTTCGCTTAATGCCAAAAAATTTTAGTCCTTTCCAACTTACAAAGACCATAAAGGTTAAACCGGCTGGGAAGTATGGTTTTGGCTCTGCTGGGGGGAAGGTGCCCAAGGGAGCAAGGGTTTTTCTCTATAATAGCGGCCATGGAACAACGCCCTTCTATCTTTACATCAGAAGATATCCAAAGCTAGGAAAAAAACCATTTGTGGTAGTTGATTTGAGGAGATTGCCTAGGCTGCCTGCAGCCAGAGTGGAGGCCATAATTGAAGGATTGGGACTTCTCAAGGCAGCAGCAGAGGAAAGGCTTATAGTAAAGACTCCTACAGAGCATAGAGCTGGGGAAGTATACAAGAGATACCATGCACCAGGGAAAGAAATACATGGACAGATGGTGGATTAGCGCCAGCCATATGGGTTATGTAGTTAGATTCTACATAACATGGGGTCTTTTTAGGAATTTGGCTGCTCCCTTTTATTGAAAATGGCGCGGTTAAGCATCAAAATAGGCTCATTGGAAGTGTTTGCTGAAACAACAGATGAAAACCCTGAAACAGTGAAAGCCATTTTAGAAAATCTGCCAATTAAGGGAGAAGCCCAGAGATGGGGCGAGGAAATCTACTTCTTTGTGCCCTTTGATATAGCCCCCGAGAGACAGAAACAGGATTGCAATGTGGGTGAAATTGCTTACTGGCCAGAGGGTCCGGCAATTGCTATTTTTTTTGGAAAAACGCCCATTAGCAAGGAAGACAAGCCCAGAGC
>JAFCCK010000159.1 GCA_017610245.1 Candidatus Iainarchaeum sp. | reverse complement strand
TGTCCCAGAGCAATTGCCGCATTTTTGGATCAAGGCCGACAGTGGGCTCGTCAAGGAAGAGTATTTTTGGATTGTTTACCATACTGCAGGCTATGTTAAGCAGCCTCTTATACCCGCCGCTGAGATGCATTGCCTTCCTGCCCCTAAACCGCCCCAGGTTGAACCATTCTATGAGGGTTTCCACTGTCTTATGGGTTTCTTTGTTTCCCATGCCATAGAGCGAGGCAAAGAACTGCAAATTTTCCCTCACACTGAAATTGTAATAAAAGGAGTTCTCCTGCGGAACAATAGAAATCTGGCGCCTTATTGCCGGGGATATTTTCTTTACCTCCTTCCCAAAGTAAAAGACCTTGCCCTTATCCTTTTTTCCCGCCCCAATAAGTATTTTTGCAAGCGTTGTTTTTCCCGCTCCATTTGGTCCAAGCAGGCCGAGAATTTCCCCATCGGAAATCTCAATGGAAACGCCGTCCAGGGCTTTCACTCCATCAAAGGATTTTGATATCTTATCTGCCTTTAGGATTGTATCTGCCATTGCTAAAAGTAATGGCCTTCAGGTATAAAAAATTTCCTTTTGCGCAAATTCAGCGATAGGAGGAATTAAAAATGAGAAAGAGAACTGTTTTAACAGCGAATATTCATTTGGAGGTGAAATCTAGTGAAAAAATTACTCACTACTCTTATTGCAATTATCGCATTAGTTCTAGCAAGCGGCTGTGTTCAGCCACCAGTCTGTGGAAACGGAATAGTTGAGCAAGGGGAAGAGTGCGAAACAGATGAGCAATGTCTGTCAACAGAGGTGTGCGAGAAGTGCGAGTGTGTTCCAAGGCCTGTTCAGGAGTTCACGACTATATATATGGGGAAGAGTAGAATAAACTTTACCAATCATGTTGGTCTTAACTTAGATATTCCATTCTACTATAAACTGATATTGGGAACAGGGCCAAGCCCACTGGATGAAGCAGCATTTTGGCTGGACAACCAAATATTCTACTACAGGTGCGATACCACTGACCAAGCGTTTAAGGTGAGCAATGGTGATCGCCTGAATGGCGTGCAAATAACGGTTTTAAACGGATATATCTCAACAGACTATGGAGATGTTTTAGTGGAAGAGGATGGAATCTTGGTAGACGGTGTTCAGATAGCAGGAGTGTACTTTGATGTAGCGGATTATGATAGTGCGGAAGATATAGTTTCTTTAGTTGCAGACGGCTACTGCCAGTTTAGTAGCACGAGCTTTACAGTAGAACCGGAAATTCTAACAGTAGACGGTAGAATCCCGTTGAATGAGAGGCTCTACTATGACGATGACTATCAAAACATTGAAAGATTGGCTTTTGCGCCGCCCCTAGACATTAAAAATCCTGCAATTGAGAACATATACAAATACAAATTCTATGTAACCGACGAGGGACAATATAAAAAAGTATACCTGCTACACGACATGACAGAGATTTCAACAGAGTTAAAGAAGGTTTGGTACTTGTTGGGGACAGTGGACCGAGCAGAGGGCTCGCACATCTATCCGCAATACGGCTTCTATATGCCAGCTAAAATACAACTTGGGACAGGGGGCAGAGAGCTGGTTGCTTTGCTATATGTAAAAGAGGATGGAGAAAGAGAAAGCGTTGTAGCATTGGTTGATACTGCAACCGGAGACCTCATTGAGGAATTTGACGAGTGGATGCAAGGAAAAGTGGGCTACATTGCAATAGACGATGGACTAGAACAAACGAAGTGGATAAGCAAAGGCACTGCAGAGACTGGATACGGCAGTGAGATTTCCATTTCAGTTGATGGAAAATCAGCCAAAATCTCTGTTCCAGAAGAATCAGAAGTTGAGATAACCAAATCACTTAGCGGGCTTTTAAGCTAAAGCCTGCTTTTCTTTTTCTTTTATTTTTTATTGCGCCCAGCCATAGCTAGGAAAAAACGCTGGAAAGAAAGTAGGGAAGGAAGAAAAAATTCTTCCTTCGCAGCTAAGAGAGTTGGTTGAACTTAGTTACAGAATTGGGATAGGCTCACCAAACTAAGTTCAGCGTAGCCAAAAAATTGGCTACAAATAATATTTGTGCACTCCATCATATTTAAACCTTTCCCTGAGCCACTTTCTCGAGTGAATTAGGCACAATGCAACCATAATGAATAAAAACAATTGAAGCAATTATTGTTTGTTATGGGCACTGCCATTGGAGAAATACTTGAAAAGGAAGAGATTGAGCTCTCTTTCCTGGATGGGAGGACTGTTGGCATTGATTCCCACAATATTCTCTACCAATTTCTCTCAATAATCAGAAGCAGAGACGGAACTCCTTTGATGGACAGCAAGGGCAGGGTAACATAGGGCATTCGCCCAGTTTTTGTTTTTGATGGAGAGCCCCACAAGCTAAAGAGCGAAACAATTGAGGAGAGGCACAAAATACGGACGGAAGCAGAGAAGAAATTCAAGGAGGCGCAGAGGAAGGGGAAGGAGGAAGAGGCAAGGAAATATGCGCAGCAGGCTGTAAGACTGAGCGATGAAATGATTGAAGGTGCGAAGCAACTGATTGAACTAATGGGTTTGCCGGTGGTGCAGGCTCCAAGCGAAGGGGAAGCCCAAATAGCAGCAATGGTTGAGAAGGGAGATTTGTATGGTGTGGTTTCGCAGGACTATGATGCACTGCTTTTTGGCACGCCCCTCCTTTTTAGGAACATCACTGTGAGCGGCAAGCGGAAAGTGCCGGGAAAGGATTATTATTATGATATTGAACCTGAGAAAATCGATTTGGGAAAAAACCTGAAGGTGCTT
>JAFCCK010000158.1 GCA_017610245.1 Candidatus Iainarchaeum sp. | reverse complement strand
CTTTTCCTTGCCCCTCGTGAATCGTTTTTCTCTTTGTTCCCTCAAGATAGGGATTAATTCGTTGGGAATTAATTTGTCAGCCCAAACCTCTTCTTTCATGCCAGGGGGTTTTCTAAAATGGTTCTTCCTTGGTTTTCTAAGCAAAAAGACACCGGTGAAATTATTTTATCTCTTTCAAACCATCCATGTAAGGTTGCAGTGCCTTCGGCACTTCAATTGTTCCCTTCTTGGTTTGATAGTTTTCTATTAGAACGCGCAGGAAGCGAGTTGTGGCAATCATTGTATTATTGAGTGTGTGCACTACTCCCTTTTCCATGCTCCCTTTCTTTCTGTAGCGGATATTGAGGCGCCTGGCTTGATAGTCGGTGCAGTTGGAGCAGGACATTAGTTCGATGTATTTGTCCTCACGAGGAGAGTATCCATCTATATCATACTTCTTTGCCGCTATTATCCCAATGTCGCCAGTGCAAACCAATTTTCGCTGATATGGAATTGCCAGTTCCTCCATTAGCTCCTCTGCATTCCTGGCTATTTCTTCAAAGTATTTGTTGCCATCCTCCGGCTTGCAGAAAATGAATTGCTCTATTTTGTTGAATTGGTGGACGCGGAAGAAGCCTCTTTCGTCCAGGCCGTGTTTGCCAATCTCACGCCTGTAGCATGGGCTAGCCCCGGCGAATTTTATTGGGAGCTGCTCTTCCTCTAATATTTCATCCATGTACATTGCTGCCATTGGGTGCTCACTAGTTGCGATAAGGTATAGGTCCTCTTGCTCTGTTTTATACATCACATCCTCAAAATCAGCCAGGCTTACAACTCCCTCGTAGGGTTTCCTTCTCATGAGGTGTGGTGGTTGGATGAGGGTGTAACCTTTTTTTCTTAGTTTGTCGATTGCATATCTTTGTAAAGCAAGGTCGAGGAGAGCGAGGTCTCCCTTAAGATAGAAAAAGCCTGTCCCGGAAATTTTTACTGCCCTTTCGAAGTCGGCAAGGCCGAGTTCGGCTGCCAACTGCCCATGGTGCTTTATCTCAAAGTCACGCTTTGTTTTCTTACCCCATTCCTTTACAACAACATTGTCACTATCATCCTTTCCATAGGGGACGCTTTTATCAAGGATGTTGGGCAGGCGCATCAGATACCAGTTGATTTTCTTCTGCAATTCCTTGCTCTGCTCTTCAATTTCAGTGATTTTTTTTGGTAGGGTTTTTGCTTCATCAAGCAGACTTTTGGCATCCTTGTCCTGCTTTTTGGCTTGGTTTATTTCCTTGGAAATTTTATTGCGGCGAGCCCTAAGCTTGTCCGCATCCTGCTTGAGCTTCCTCCACTTGGCGTCCTTCTTAAGTAAGTCATCAAGCCATTTCAGCATCTCTTTTTCATGCCTTTTTTTAAGGCTCTTCTCGACAATTGCAGGGCTTTCCCTAACTAGGTTTATGTCAAGCATGCTAAAACTATTTTCAAAGAAAAACAGTTAAATAGTTATCTCATTTACAGTAAAAGCGGAAAAGTGCGGGAACTGAAAAAATCAATCATAAATAAAAACCGTTTAGCTGCTTTTATTTAAAGGATGGTAAAAGTAGTTGTGTTGCGGTACGGCCACAGGGTCATAAGGGACTACAGGGTTACAAGCCATGCCTGCTTGGTGGCAAGGGCGTTTGGCGCGGAAAGAATCATAATTGTCGGCAAGAGAGACGAATCGGTTGCTAAAAGTATGAAGGACGCAGTATCAAAATGGGGCGGCAGCTTTGCAGTTGAATTCACCGGGGGATGGAGGAAAACCCTGCAGGAATACAGGGAAAAGGGCTACTTTATTGTTCATTTGACAATGTATGGCCTGCCATTGCAGCGAGAGATTGAAAAAATAAGAAGGCAAAGGAAAATTCTGTTGATAATTGGGTCACAGAAGGTTGAGGGAGAGGTGTATAGACAGAGCGATTTGAACATAAGCATTACACTACAGCCGCATAGTGAAATTGCCGCCTTGGCAGTTGCCTTGGACTGGATTTTTAATGGGAAAGAGTTGAGTAAACGCTTTGGGAAAGCAAAAATTAGAGTGGTTCCAAAGAATAAGGGTAAAAAAGTAGTGAAAAATTAAATTGTTTTTTATTTGTTTGTCTGGAGAAAGTTAGGTAAGGGGGTCTGATGACTAAAAGCAGAAAGATAATACAATTTCCTCTCGTCCAAGATTTCATAAAAAGGGTTGCCGGGGAAGACGCAATAAAGGTTGTTAGGATATATGAAAGAAGAGGGAAATGTGTTACTGATGAGGAACTTGCAAAGAAAATGAGATTGAAGGTAACAGAGGTTAGGACTATATTAAACCGGTTGCATTATCGTGGAATTGCCTGCTATCAGAAAAGCAAGAATAACAAAACAGGATGGTATTCTTACACTTGGGGTATTAAAAGTAAGAGGA
>JAFCCK010000157.1 GCA_017610245.1 Candidatus Iainarchaeum sp. | reverse complement strand
TGGGTTTATGGAACGGCCTTCCTTACAATAATCCCTGTCATTACAAAGTTCGCAGCTGTCAACTACGTTGAAACCATTGCAAGCATTTTTGTCCTGCTTTCATTCTACCTTGCAGTCCAATTCAGGGAAACCTCCCAAAAAAAGTTTCTGATATTGAGCATTTTCTCGCTTGCAGCAATGTCAATGGCAAAGCTCAATGCAACAATCCTGCTGCCAGCATTCCTCCTGTTCTTTGCGTTTGAACTGAGGAAGAAAAGTGCTGGAAGCAGCACAATCGCAATTTTCATTGCCGCAGCAGTCCTGCTCTCAGGGATATGGTTTGCGGCTGACTATCTGCGCACCGAACAGCTATTCTCCTCGCACGCAATTTCCGTACAAAAGCTTGCAACCTACCCTGCCTGGGCATTCCCCTCATTAAGCCTTTACAACATCGGCGATTTCTGGATTAAGTTCAATGCAACCTTCTGGGAATTTCCGCCAGAAGCTGCTTTCAGAAGCCCGTTTGTGCTGAACCTTTTCCCATTCCTGGAGGCGCTCCCATACAGCACTTACTTTACAATATTCACCCTTCTCACAGTCCCGCTCATACTATTCCTCCTGCTCTCAATTCCGCTTGCAATTAAAAGGAAAACCCCCTACAGCATCTTCACCACATCTGTCCTTTTCTTTGGTTTCCTTGTTGTGCTCCAAAGGAGTAGCCTGTTTGTTTATGCCAGGATGCTTCTCCCCGCAATGCCGCTTCTTGCCATCACCTTCACCCAGGGCTTTGAGGCTATTCCGGAGAAATGGAAAAAGGCCATTGCCGCGCTGTTCATAATTGCAGCGCTTTACTCCTTCATCAGCATCTCCTCCTCTGCCCTTTATTATAACAGCGGCTTCCAGAAAAACCTGCCCCTCTACAATGCAATTGGGAAACTTCCCGAAAACAGCAAAATAATTATTGCAGGAAACCATGTAAGGGCAGTAAGGTGGTTTTCTGAAAGGGACAGTTTGGGCCCAGAGGAAGCATTCAGCATCACAAGGGAGAGCGACCCAAACCTCTTTGTAATGCAGCTTTCAAAGGAGGAGATTCACGAGAAATTCAAAGAACTTGGCATAAGCCATTTGGCCCTAACCTGCATTAATGACCCCTGGAACAGGGAAACAATTGCTGAGATGGAGAAAGAGGGCAAATTACAGCAGCTTTTTAAGGAAGAGTGTGCAGCTCTCTTTGAGGTAAAATGAGGTTTTTATCGTGCGAGAACTTTCAGCACTTGCAAAGGGTGCCGGAATTAGCTTTACCGGCTTTTTGGTCAGCAAGGTAATTAGCTACTTTTACAGCGTTTTCCTGGCAAGAACATTGGGCCCTGGAAACCTTGGCATACTGGCACTTGCAACTGGCATTCTTGGCCTGGTCATAATGTTTGCAAACCTAGGGCTTCCCTACGGGATAATGCGATACACCGCATTCTACAACGGCAAGAAAGATAGCCCTGGGATAAAGGGGACAATACTGGGCGGGCTAATAATAAACATTGCCCTCTCCATCATTTTCTCAATTATCCTCTTCTTCTCGGCCGACTACATTGGAACAACCTTCTATGGCATGCCCATGCTAAGCGCCCTCTTGAAATTGTTCGCATTGATAGTTCCTATGGGCACTACAGTAACTACACTGCTTTTTTCCATCCAGGGTCTTAAGGCAGTAAAATACAAGGTGCTTGTCAGAAACGTTGTGGGGAACCTCTCAAAGCTTTTCTTTTACTCAATTTTCTTTGTACTGGGATTGAGGCTGATGGGAGCAGCCTTCGCCCTACTGCTTAGCTACCTTGTCTCTGTCCTTGTTTCATTTTATTTCCTTGAGAAGAAGGTTTACCCATTTGTAAGGACAGCCGTGAAAGCAAAGTACAATTTCAAAGAGCTGCTGAATTTCTCCTGGCCGCTGTTAGCAGCATCTTTCTTCTCAATGCTGCTTATCACTGTTGACTCTTTTATGCTGGGCTATTTCATTGGAGCAGCGAGCGTTGGAATTTACAGTATTGCGGAAACTCTTGCAAGACTGCAGCTGCTTGCCTACAACAGCATAATTATCCTGTTTCTGCCGATTGCAACCGGCTACTTTGCATTGAAAAAGACGGAAGATGTGAGGCGCTTTTTCAAGACTGTAACTAGGTGGGCTTTTTCAATTTCCCTGCCCTTCCTCATTTTCTTACTGGCATTCTCTCAACAAATTATCACAGGGATTTATGGTGCAGCCTACAGCAGCGGTTATGTCGCCTTGGCAATACTCGCAGCAGGCTTCTTTGTAATAGTTGCGGTAGGGCCTACGCAGGACATGTTAAGGGTAGTAGGCAAAACCCGCTATAACCTAATAAACACTGTTGTTGCAGCAGCAGTAAACATTATCCTCAATTATCTGCTTATTCCAGCTTACG
>JAFCCK010000156.1 GCA_017610245.1 Candidatus Iainarchaeum sp. | reverse complement strand
TACAAGATGGTTGAAACTGATAAGAGCGTAATAATCCATTTGGGAAGTATTGACACAAAGAGGCAAACGGGAAAGGAGTGGCAGTATGTGCTTATGAATACAAATCGGCTGAAGGCTATGCTGTTCAATCTATCGCTTTTGGATTTCTTGAAGCATGTGCCTGGGCTGGGTCTTATTTTTGTGAAGAGTTTATGGGAGGGCGGCACTCTATTGCTGCTCAAAAGCTATTGGAATAATTTGCGGAACCTACGGGAAATTTTAAGGGAGCGGAAGAAGCGGGAGGCAAAGTTGCTGTGAGCGTGGTTTTCTATTTTTGTACCAGTGAATTTTAATAGTGTTTTTTATTTCTTTTTAATTAAAAGATGGTGGGTTTGATATGGAAAAGATTCTGATTACTGGTGGCTGTGGCTTTATTGGGTGCAATCTGGCTGACCACTTTTCCCAGCAATGCGAAAAGGTTGTTGTTCTGGACAATCTTTCAAGGAGGGGCAGCAGGGAAAATGCGGAATGGCTGAAGCAGAGGCACAAAAACGTTGAAGTAGTGGAAGCGGATATAGTGAAAGAGCAAAGTAAGCTGGATGAGGCTGTTAAGGGCTGTGATGCAATATACCACCTTGCTGCGCAGGTCGCTGTTACAACAAGTGTAAGGGAGCCGAGGCAGGATTTTATGGACAACGCATTGGGAACATTCAATGTGCTGGAAGCCGTGCGGGAAAATGCTGACAATGCTGCCTTTTTCTTTAGCAGCACCAACAAAGTTTATGGCGGCATGGAGCAAATTGGAATTGTTGAAAGGGAGAAGAGGTATGAGTATAAGGATTTTCCAAAAGGGATTCCCGAAACAATGCTGCTAGATTTCCATAGCCCATATGGCTGTAGTAAGGGCTGCGCAGACCAGTATGTAAGGGATTATGCTCGCATCTATGGAATGAAAACAGTTGTATTCCGACAAAGTTGCATCTATGGGCAGAGGCAGTTCGGGATTGAGGACCAGGGCTGGGTTGCGTGGTTTATCATCGCTGCCGCCCTGGGAAAGAGGCTAACGATATGTGGGGATGGAAAGCAGGTAAGGGATGTGCTGCATATTGATGATTTGACAGAAGCATACAGGATTGGGACGGAAAAGATAGAAAAGGTGAAGGGACAAGTATTCAATATTGGAGGGGGCCCTGAAAATACAATGTCGTTGCTGGAGCTGCTCGCATACCTTGAAGAGTTTTTCGGGAAAAAGATTGATGTGAAATACAGCGATTGGCGTCCAGGAGATCAGCCTGTGTATATTTCTGACATTTCAAAGGCAAAAGAAGTGCTGCAATGGGAGCCGAAGATTACTGTGAGGGAAGGAGTGCAGAAGCTGTATGATTGGGTTGTTGAGAACAAGGAAATGTTTAAGAATTTGGAGGCGAGGTAAATGGTAAAAGCATTGGTTACTGGCGGCGCTGGTTTTATTGGCTCCTTTATTGTCGATGCGCTTGTGGAGAAAGGGCATGAAGTGAGGATTCTTGACAATTTGGACAAGCAGGTGCATCCCGCAGGGAAACCCCCTGCTTGGCTGAATGAAAAGGCAGAATTTGTGAGAGGGGATGTTAGGAGCAAAGATGATGTGAAAAAGGCATTGCAGGGAATTGAGGTGTTATTCCATGAGGCTGCAGCTGTTGGCGTTGGGCAAAGCATGTATGAGCTCAATTACTATGTTGATGTAAATACAAGGGGAACAGCAAACATCCTGGAAGTGCTTGCAAATGAAGAACACAGTGTAAAAAAAATGCTTGTAGCGGCTTCCATGAGCGAGTATGGCGAAGGGCTTTATGAGTGTGAAAGTTGTGGTGCAATAGAGCCAGGGCTGAGGAGCGAGGAGCAGATGAAGCAGGGCAAATGGGAGCATGTTTGCCCGAAATGTGGCAAAGAGCTTAAGGCAGTGCCCACGCCAGAAACAAAGAGGCTGGACTGCAATAGCATTTATGCCCTGACGAAAAAGGACCAGGAGGAAATGTTTTTGCTCATTGGAAAGGCATACGGCATTAAGGCAGTTGCATTGCGCTACTTCAATGTGTTTGGGCCAAGACAGAGTTTGAGCAATCCCTATACAGGGGTTGCGGCTATCTTTATGAGCAGGATCAAGAATAACAATGCCCCTGTAATTTATGAGGACGGGAAGCAAACAAGGGATTTTGTTTCCGTAAGGGATATCGCAAAGGCAAACCTGCTTGCAATGGAGAGCAATGCTGCAAACTATGAAGTGTTCAATGTTGGCAGCTGCAGCCCCATTTCAATAAGGGGAGTAGCGGAAACAATTGCAAGATTGTATGGCGCTGAATTGAAGCCGGAGATAACAAACAAGTTCAGGAAGGGGGATGTAAGGCACTGCTATGCAGATAAAAAAAAAATCAAGAGCAAGCTTGGTTTTAATCCGAGC
>JAFCCK010000015.1 GCA_017610245.1 Candidatus Iainarchaeum sp. | reverse complement strand
ACTGTAAGCGTACCAGATGAGTTGATGTACTCGGTTATTTCTACCGTAACATTTACGGTTTCATCCTGGAAATACCATTCCTTGTCCGTGCTAACAATAACATTCCAGACATCACCCGGCTGCGGCTGAGGTCCCACAGCAGCCTCTACCACTATGGTTTCTTGCCCAGTACAATTTGCGCTTTCCCCCAATGTGTTTGACAATACCGCATTTTGGACTATGAACGTGCCGGCCGTAGGGTATGGTCCGCATGTTATATAGCAACTTCCCCCTATGCAAAAGGAATCAAAGATGGGAACGCTATCACCACAATCAATTGAAGCTGATGTTGGGTCAGAGCCAAAATCCGAGTAATTAACAGTAATAAGCGCCACGTCTCCCGTACTAATAGGCTGGCGTATTACTGCAGGGTCAATGTAGCAAGAGGGCTCTGCAGTGCATGTACACTCATTTGCACTTCCCGCTGGTGCGCAGTATGGTGTACTGCCAGTGCAGGCACTTTCATCCACCCCAGGTTCGCATTCTTCTCCAGGGTCACGTGTTCCGTTTCCACAGCTTGGAAAAGCAGCACCAACAGCGCAGCAGACATTTACTGTATAATTTCCAGCACCGTATTCCTCCACATGGGCATTTGTTGGGCCTGAAATTGCAACTATGCCAGTTTCGGCCACATCGCATGCTGTAACATATCTGCAATAAACAGTATCGGCTGCGGTCAGGCAGACAGGAGTCGCATAATTTCCCGAATTCAAATCCGCCCGCTCAACATGTGAATTCGTGAGCTGGAATAAATTCAACACGACAGCAGCATTTGGGTCTGAACAGTCATTTCCAGTGAATTCCGAGCTGGGGCAGCAGACCTTGTAATAGTTGGGTTCATTAGGGTCAACTGCCGCATGAGCATTTGTTGTGCCAGAAACCGAAAAGACCTCGACCTGGTTTCCAGTGCAATTATTTCTAATCTCGCAGTCTGATGCAGCTTGGGCACTCACGATTGGGGGTAGGCTAACCAGAATCAAAAAAATGCCTAAAATTAAAGCCCCTGATTTCATTTTTTCCCTTTCTCTTTTGCTTTGTTATAAAGCTCTCTCTCGTAAAAAAGAGCCTTTCTTATATTTATACGTTATGCCCTTAACTTGCACACATCAGTTTACTGTTTTCTCCTGAGCAGAATAAGCATTGCAAGAGCAACCAAGAGAACAACAAAAACAGGCATTTCTGGAACCTGCATCCCGGAAACTCCGATTAAAGAAAAGGTTGCCCTGCCCTCATTATTGGTCAGTATTGTTTCCCCTCTGTATTGTGGCACAGAGGCCACAAGTACGTAAGTACCTTCCGAAAAACCGCTGAGGTCAATGAGATCAGACCAAGTGTTAGAGCTATTTCCTGCTACTTCAATATTGTGAGTGCCGAATCCTCTAACCTCCTTGTGCGTTACCGCATCAATCACTTTAATGGTTAGGTCTGCCTGTTTCTGATTTGCCGTGTGATTGTATATGGTGACGGTGGGTCGTGGGTTGTCCCCTCCGATATAATAGAAGCCCTTATCCAGCTCCACTGAAACCTCCCAGACATCACCCGGCTGCGGCTGAGGCTCCCCAATCGGGTTTACTGTTATTGTTGCTGTTGCGATGCCTGTTGCCCAATCATTATCTGTTGCCGTCAGGGTTGCCGTGTAGGTTACTATGGTTGCACCTGTTGTATATTCGTTTGTCATTCCGTCTGTGAAGGCTTGTGATATGGAGCCGTCCCCAAAGTCTATTTCACAGCTTTGAATTGTTCCATCACTGTCGCTGCAGCCTCCAGTAAAGGTAACCGTAAGAGGGGTGTCTCCACTAGTGGGGGTTGCAGTTAAAGTTGCTGTTGGGGCCTGATTTCCAGCAGGGTTTACTGTTATTGTTGCTGCCGCATAAGCTGGCTGGGATGCATTATCTGTTACCTCCAGTATACAAAATGCTGTACCTGTCCAATCTGTTGCCGGCGTATATTCCAAATTTTGGCCATTTATCTCACAATCCACTTCGCTAGGGTCATCGAGTTCGACTCTATAGGTTAATGTAGCCGGGTCTTCGTCCTGCACATACTGGTTCAATGGCTCTGTTTGGGTTGGGGAGTTTTCTTCTACCGATAGACTGAAACTATCAAAAACAGGAGGATCGTTGATAGTCCCAACAGCGCAGCAGACGTCTATTGAAGACGCTCCATATTCGTCAACTTTAGCATTTGTCGCCCTGTCAATGCCAACTACGCCGATTTCCCTGCCTGCGCTGTTACATCCCCCTCCAGAAGAAACGGCTACGTTTCCTGTTATTGTCTGCGAACCATCGAGGTTATCAGTTGTAGAAAAAACAACATATGAAGTATTAGGGTTACTAATAGAAACTACCTCTGAGTTTGAAATTGTTCCGTCCTCTTGCGGAGATACTGTTACGCTAAAGGCTCCAGGACCGGTGCCAGAATCATAGCCTGTCCGTGTTGCAGATTGGGGAACACAGGCTCCTACGCATTCAAGCTGAATTATCCACCACCCTGGTGGCCCTGCGTCTATACAACAACCTATAATATCGCCTATATTGGGGCATTCCGAGCCAGCTGTAGGGCAACCAGGGCCGCAAGGGCCGGGTACAAGGCTCCGGCTAATTTCTTGCCATACGCCCCCTTCGCACTCTTCCCAGTCCTCTGTGCCCTCCGCAGTTATTGTCCAATCCTCGGTAGTATACCGGCAACTAACTGTATCAGCCGCAGTTAGGCAAACTTCATAGTTGAAGGTTTGTTCTGTTATTGTTGCGCCCTCGTTGTTAATATTTTCCTCAACATAGGACGCAGAAGTATATTGGAGGTTTAAGACAGGGGCTGCATTAGGGTCAGAGCAGTCATTGCTAGTGAAAGGCGGGGGGCAGCAGACCCTATAACGGTACATGGATGATGTAGTGCTTGTGCTAGCAAGTCCTGGCGTACCGTTAAGCGAAAAAACAGCAATATCGCCCTCATTGCAGGTGTCCTCTTGTATATAACAATCGGTTACAGGAGAGGGATGGAGTATTGAAAAGCGCCCGCTATAAACCCAGTCTCCCCTAGTGTTGCCCTCATCTATTGCCCTCATCCTTACGGCATAATCACTGCCATCTGGCAGTAAACTGGTGCCCCAAGTGTAAGCGGTTGTTCCGCTGGACAAACCACTTGCATAATTGTTAGCAGTTCCAGCGAGGTACTCCCAATCAGCAGGCGGCACACTATTACAGGGCTCAACTGCGCATTGGTCGGTATATTGCAGGGTATAGCTTACGTCCTGCTCTCCTATTGCCCCGCCGGTGTAATAGCGTATGTAATCCCATTTTGATTTGTTGCTCCCAAATACTGACCAATCGCCAAAAATAATTTTCTTTCCGAAGCTCATCTCATCCTGTAGCCTGGTCCTGACTTCTAATACTAACTTGCCATCAATGTAAACCTTGTTCTCCTCCCCCTTGCCAGTAATCCTATAAGTGTGAAATGCATCCGTAGTATCAAATGTATAAGAAGTCCACTGGTCCCAATCCCGGATGTAGATGCCATCTTCTGTTATATAAAGATTCTTTGCATATGTATGGTCGTCGATTCTAATAGTCAACACGTTGCGGAAGCTCCCTGCCCCCTCCCCAAGATTTACACTATCTACTTTTATTCTTGCCTCAACAGTCCAGCCAGTTATGTTTGAGACATTGTCATACCAGTCATTTCCGCTGCCTTCCAGCCGCCAGTAATACTCATGTTCTGCTGTTGATGTAGTGTCAAGTGTCAGAATTCCACCAGAAACAGATGTCGCATCAGCTATGACAGGGTCAGGGACATCCCAGCACATCCATGGTGCCCATGGCGGAGGGGTGCAGCTAATGCAGTCTGCGCCGCACCTGAAACAGACCGGAGAGCAATCCTCTCCTTGAACATCGCTCCCCAATTTCCAACCGTCATTTTCTGGCAAAGCGTCCATTTCAAGCGAGCCGCTCCAAGCGGGCACTCTCATATCGGGGTCTAATTGGGCTGCTTCAATCCACTGAATCTGAACCTCTGAATCGAAGGTTTCTCCGCCCAGAGGACTTACCAAAGTTGGATTATTAGGCTTGGCCGCATTAACAAGCCCAACTAACAGAATTAAACAGGCTATGAAGAGCGTTTTTCTTTCAATCATTCACTATAGTTTATTGCTTTTTTATTAATAATTCTTTCTTCTGTAAAATTAGCCTTTCATTACAGCCAGGGGCACGTGCCTGCTCACAATTTTACCCAAGCCAGCAATTTCAACGCTCTTAACCACTTCATCAACATCCTTGTATGCTTCGGGCATTTCCTCGGCCAATCCACCCATTGAAGCGCCCTTTATAATTTCTCCCTTGGCTTCCAGCTCCTTTTTCACCTGCTCGCCCCTCTTCATTCTCATTGCAGCATGCCTTGACATTGTCCTGCCTGCCCCATGCGCAACACTTCCGAATGTTTCTTGCAATCCAGTTTCAGTTCCAACCAGAACATAGGATGCAGTGCCCATTGTTCCAGGAATCAGTGCAGGATGCCCTGTTTCCATAAAATCCTTTGGATTCTCTACCCTACCGGCAGGCATTGCCCTTGTTGCGCCCTTCCTGTGCACCAGCAGCTTCTTTTTCTTCCCCTCAATCTCGTGCTCTTCCTCTTTAGCAACATTATGGCAGATATCATACAGCAATTCCATGCCCAATGATTCGGCATCCTTTCCAAGAACCTTTTCAAAGCTCTCGCGAACCCAATGCATTATCACCTGCCTGTTGCAGAAGGCATAGTTCACAGCCGCTTTCATCGCGGCAAGGTAGTCCTGCCCCTCCTGGCTGTTGATGGGAGCGGAACACAATTGCTTGTCAGGCACTTTTATGCCATATTTATTCATTGCGGGGGGCATCACATTCAAATAGTCGCTTGCTACCTGGTGCCCGAATCCCCTGCTTCCGCAATGAATCATTACTACAATCTGCCCTTCCTCGAGCCCAAACTTCTTGGCAATGCCCACATCCAAAACCTTTTCTATCCTCTGTATTTCCAGGAAATGATTTCCACTCCCAAGCGTTCCAAATTGGGGCATGCCCCTCTGCATTGCCTTTGCAGAAACCTTGCCCGCCTTTGCCCCTTTCATTTGCCCGTTTTCCTCAATATGCTCCAAATCCTTTTCCCAACCATAACCCTTCTTAATAACCCAGGGAACCCCCTGCTCCAGCGCTTCAGCCAGCTCCTGCTGTGAAAGCCTTAGCTTGCTCTTCCCCCCAAGCCCGGCTGGAACTGCGCTGAACATTTCATCCAGCAATTCCTTTAATTTCGGCTTGATATCTTTCTCTGTTAAATTCGTTTTTACCAAGCGAACGCCGCAGTTGATATCATACCCCACACCGCCAGGGCTTACAACCCCTTCATTGTAGTCAATTCCCGCAACTCCACCAATGCTAAAACCATAGCCTAGGTGCGCATCTGGAAGGGCGATAGAGTATTTTTGAATACCAGGCAGATAAGCGACATTTTTTATTTGCTGTATCGCTCCCGCTTCTATTTCCTTTACAATTTTTTCTGTCCCGTAAATCCTCGCAGGTACTTTCATGCCATGCTCTTTAGGAAGTTCATATACCCCGTCTCTTATCTTTTTCACATTTTCCAAATCCATGTTATTCATCACCAAAACACCGGAAATCTTCTCCTTTAGGAAAACACCGGAAGTCTACTCTCTTCCGAAAGTAAATTATAAGCACTATATTACCTTATTTACATGGAAAATAATAATATAGTTATTGATGAAGATTTTGCCGCAATTCACGGATATCTTTGTGCAGATGGCTATGTTTCGAGAAATCCGCCTTCGCAGAAGCATATTTATTATCGGATAGGCCTGAGAAATACTGAAATTGTTTTGCTGAAAGATTTCCAATCAAAATTTGAGGCTGTTTTTGGAAAAAGACCGATTATTTCGAAGCAGCTAGACAGGTGCAACATTGGAAATAAGAAAATATTTTTATGGCTGAGAAATAGGTTCGGGTCTTTCCATTCGCATGATTGGACAATACCTGAAACTCTTATGACGTACTCAATGTTGGCTTCTTGGCTAAAGGCTTTTTTTGATTGTGAAGCATGGGTTGCCTCTATCAAAGGAAAGGACAGGAAGACAGCTGTAGAGTCGATTAATCTTAATGGCTTAAATAAAATAAAATGGTGCTTGAAGAAGTACTTCAAAATAAATTCAGTTATTTATCCAAGAGTAGAAAGAAAGACAAGTGTACTATGTATTTGCGATAAAAAAAGTTTAATCAGATTCAGAGACAAAATTGGCTTTAATCACCATGCAAAGAGACAGAAGCTAGAAGAAGCAATAAATTCTTTTATAGACTACAATTGGAAACTTCCCGAGCCAGAGAGGGAGTTAAGGTTGTTTGTCCTCAATTTTCTGAAAAAGAGAATTAAAAATAGCAAGCATGATAGAATCCGCATTTATTCCAGTAAGAAAAAGAATTTGCTTAAATTATCTAAAGCTTTAAAGAAGCTATTCGCAATAAAATCGAGGGTTTCAAAAGCACGATTCAATGGTGTTGGTACAAGGTTCTTTGAGCTAGAACTAAAAGGCAGGGAGAATGTTAACAGGCTCATTGAGCTGCTTAATCCGTAAAACTTAATCCATAAAATTCTCCCACCTATATATCAACCAATACCTGCGAAACCCATTTATCCCCTTCTTTTTTCACAAAAAAGCTGTGCCAGGTAACTGCCTTGATATCCGCCTTTAGCTCGTGCTTTCCCTCATCAATTTTCTCCCCGAGTAGCTCTGCCTTAAGACTGCCCCTCTCTTCATCAAGCTCCACAACCTTGAATTTACTGAATATAAGCCCCATTGCTTGTACCTCAAACAGCACGGTCTCAAGAAAATTATGTAGAAGTTCTTCCTTACTTTCCCCCCTTGCTTTCACTTCCACCCTCTCCTTCCCTTGCACTTTTTCCAAATTGTACATCGCACTGCACATCGCCTCAGCGCTATTCTCGAGCAGTTCCCTGAAATCCTTCCCAAAAGCCTGGAAGAGCGCATCTGCTGTGTGTTCCAGAAAGCGGTACTTCTCCAATCAATACACCTTTGCAAGGCCCATTATCTTTACCCAGTCCTCGAGCGCTTTTTTGGTGAATTCATCTATCTTCAATTCCTTAAGCGCGAGCTTTGGCTGAATCCAAATGCCCTCTGTTCCCTCTTTGTTATCGAGCTTGAAGCGCTCGCTCCTGGGCTTTGCCAAATAATCAATCATAATAAAGTGCTTTTTTTTGTGGAATGCCTTTGGGAAAATCGCGTTGTGCAAGGTAAACATCTTTTCATCATATATTTCCATTCCTGTTTCTTCCTTCACTTCCCTACGCAGAGCATCAAGCATTGTTTCCCCCAATTCCACATGCCCCCCTGGAATAATGTAGAGACCATCCCATTTAGGGCTGCGCATTAGGAAAACCTCATTCTTTTTGTTGAAGATAAGTGCGCCAACAGTAGGCTCTGGAAACCCCTGCTTTTCATCCAATGCACCAATCTTCTCAACCCTTCTCCTGTGCCTCTCTCCACTTTCATTGGACCCCTGGAACTCACTTTCCAGAAATACTTCTACAAGCTTCAATGCCTCCTCTTTCCCAAGCACCCTGCCACCAAGGCAGATTACATTTGCATTGTTATGCTCGCGAGCCATCTTCGCGGAAAATTCATCCCAGAGAACAGCAGCCCTAATTCCCTTAATTTTGTTCGCGGTCATACACATTCCAATGCCAGTGCCGCAGCAGAGAATCCCGATGCTTCCCTTGGCATTGGCAACAGCCCTTGCCACTTTTTCAGCAAAATCAGGATAGTCGCAGCTCTCCTCGCTCTCGCAGCCAACATCCTTTACCTCGTGCCCCTTGCCGAGCTTTTCCTTTAGGAACCCCTTAAGGGCAAAGCCGCCATGGTCGCTTCCCAGAAAAATCTGCATTTTGAACAGATAGAATTAGCAATAAAACCTATTTAAAGTTTCATCCCTTCAGCTCGATTTCCACATGAACTGTTTCCGGGATTTCAACCCTCATAATTCTTCGCAGTGTTCTCTCATCCGCCTCAATATCAATCAGCCTTTTGTGGATGCGCATCTGCCATCTCTCATATGTTTCTGTCCCGCCTCCGGCTGGCGCCTTTCGCGTGGGAACAACTAGCTTTTTTGTGGGCAATGGGATTGCGCCAGAATGCTTCACTCCAGTCCTTTCAGCAACATCCAGAATCTTTGCGCAGATTTCTGTAAGCTGCCCATAGTTGGGCGAAGTCAGCTTTATCCTGGCTTTTTGCATTTCCCAAAACCTCTGCTAAAAAATAAATGAAAAAAGGGAAATTTTGGAAAGCAATAAAAGCACTGCTTTCCCCTGCTTTAATTACTTTTCTCTGGGTGTTACGCTAAGTACGATCCCAGCTGCAACAGTTTGTCCCATGTCCCTGATTGCAAACCTGCCGAGCTGCGGGAATTTCTTGTATTCCTCAACCACAACTGGCTTGGTTGGAACGACTTTTATTACTGCCGCATCTCCAGTCTTAAGGAACTTGGGCTTCTCTTCCTTAACCTGCCCTGTCTTGGGATCGAGCTTCTTCTGTATTTCTGTTACAGAGCAGCTCAATTGTGCTGTATGCAAGTGGAATACTGGTGTGTATCCAACAGGAATTGCGGTTGGGTGTGACAACACCACAATCTGCGCGGTAAACTCTTTTGCCACTGTTGGAGGGTCTTTTTCGTGCCCTACAACATCTCCCCTAGCAACATCACCTTTTCCGATGCCCCTTACGTTAAATCCAATGTTGTCTCCGGGCTTTGCCTCCGGCAATTGCTCATGGTGCATTTCAATTGTTTTCACTTCGCCGCTAACCCCTGGGGGGTTGATTATAATTTTGTCATTTGGTTTCAATACTCCAGTTTCAACCCTTCCGACAGGGACAGTTCCAACACCTTTGATGTTGTAAACATCCTGTATCGGCAGCCTCAACGGCTTGTCGGTGGGCAGCTTTGCTGCCTTGAACTCATCCAAAGTATCTATAAGGGTATCTCCCTTGTACCATGACAGTTTATCGCTTTTCTTAACAACGTTGTCTCCTACCCAGGCCGAAACAGGAATAAACTTTACGCTTTCCTCCTTGAAGCCAACGCTCGTCAAGAGCTTTTTTACTGCTCCCTGCACTTCCTTGTACTTCCCTTCATCGTAATTGATTTCATCCATCTTGTTTATGGCAACAATAAGCTGCTTTATTCCCATAACTTGGGCCAAAAAAGCATGCTCTTTTGTTTGGGGCTGTACACTTTCCTTTGCTGCAACAACCAAAACAGCAGCGTCAGCCTGTGATGTCCCAGTAATCATATTTTTTACAAAGTCCTTATGGCCTGGAGCGTCAATTATCGTGAAATAGTTCTTTTTGCCCTCAAATTTCTTGTAGGCAACGTCAATAGTGAGGCCCCTTTCCCTTTCCTCCTTGAGCTTGTCCATTGCATAGGCGAATGCGAAGGTTGCTTTTCCCTTCTCTTTTGCCTCTGATTCAAGCTTTCTGTACTCTTGCTCTGACAAAGCCCCACTGTCATACAGAAGCCTTCCTACAAGTGTGCTTTTCCCGTGGTCGACATGACCAATGAACACAAGGTTCAGGTGTGGTTTTTCAGCCATCACAAATTACCTCCGATTACTAATTCGCCACCAATTCTTTTAATGGAAAAATTGGAAACCCACGATTAATTTATTTTGCTCTCAAAACCTTTAAAAATTAATGCTTTTGCCCCTTTTTTTCACTATTCCAGGAAGTATTCAGCGCTCTTTGGTTCGGGGTCTAGACCCTTTCTTTTCCTCACTTCAGCAATAACCTGCTTCTGCAGTTCCCGGGGCAAGGGCTCGTATCCCAAGTATTCTGCAGTCCAAATGGCTCTTCCCTGGGTTGCGCGCCTCATATCAGCCGAAAACCCAATTAGCTCTTTCACAGGGGCTTTTGCAATAATAATGCTTGTATCACCCTCCTGGTTCATTTCCGTTATTTGCGTCCTTCTAGTGCTCAATTCCTTTGTCACAGCCCCCATAAAATCCTGCGGTACATTAATTGTTAGAATCTGCTTTGGTTCGAGCAAAAGCGGCTCAGCAGAAAGCATGCAAGCATAAATTGTCCTTGTTGTTAGTGGCAATACCTGTGCTGGGCCCCTGTGTATAGCATCTTCATGAAGCTTCGCATCCTCCAGATACACAATAACGCCTAAACACTTTTCCTTTGCAAGAGGCCCTTCGCTCATGGCATCCTGGAAACCCTGTATCACGAGCTCCCTTATCTCATGCAATGCAACAATCCCCCTAGTAGCATCCACTAAAACATTGTTGTTGTGGACAGCCCATATTTTCCTCGCAGTATCCCTGCCAAAACCACATTCATCGAAAGTGGCTATCGTTGCAGGGTCCTTAAGCTTCACTTTTCCCTCTATCTTCTTCTCAGCGAGCTTTTCAAATACCTCTTTCGGCATGGGCTCCACACTCACCTTAAACTTGTTGTGCTTGTTAGGGCTTTTTCCCTCCAAGGTAGGGGATTCCTTTGTAATGGTTTCCCTGTAAACAACGATTGGCGTGCTTACATCAATCGGTATTCCATGATCCTTCTCAATCCTGTACTGGGTTACCTCTAAATGCAGCTCCCCCATGCCGGAAATCAAGTGTTCGCCAGTTTCTTGGTTGAGAGTGGCAACTATGTTGGGATCCTCCTTTGTAATCTGCCTTATAACCTCAATAAGCTTTGGCAAATCCTTTGTCTGTTTGGGCTCCACGCTAACTGTCATTACAGGCTCAGCAGTGCTCTTGAAACTTTCAAAAGGCTGCATTTCCCCACTGCTAATTGTTTCCCCTGCAAAAACCTCTTTCAATCCAACAATACAGGCAATATTTCCTGCAGGAACTGCATCCACTGTTACCCTTTCAGGGCCCATGAATACCCCCACCTGCTGTATTCCAATCTCCTTCTTTCCAGTTACGAGCTTTACCTTCATTCCAGACTTCATTGTCCCAGCGTAAACCCTGCCTGTTGCAATATCGCCAGCGTGCGGGTCCACACTCACATCAGTAACCATCATTGCAAAAGGTCCATTTTCATCACACTTTAGCATCGCATTTCCTACCTCGCTCCCTGCATCGCCCTTCCAAATGCTTGGAATCCTGTATTTTTGCGCCTCAAGTGGATTGGGCAAGTGCTTTATAACCATCTCAAGAACCACTTGATACAATGGGCTCTTTTCAGCCAGTTCCTTCTGCTTGTCCTCCTTCAAATGCCTGTAAACATCGCCAAAACCAATGTTTGTTTTCTCCATTTGGGGAACGCTCACAGCCCAATTGTAGTATGCTGAGCCGAATGCCACACTGCCGTTATCAACCTTCACACTCCACTTTTCCTTGAACTCCTTGGGGGCATTTTTCTTTATGAGGATATTAACCTTTGCAATTGTTTTTACAAACCTTTCTTGCATCTGCTTCTCGTCCAGCTGCAGCTCATTAATCAGCCTATCTACCTTATTTATGAACAATACAGGTTTTACATTCTCCTTCAGGGCCTGCCTTATCACTGTTTCTGTTTGGGGCATTGTCCCTTCCACAGCGTCCACAACTACTACAACACCATCAACAGCCCTCATTGCCCTTATTACGTCCCCACCGAAATCAATATGCCCTGGGGTATCTATAATATTAATCAGGTGCTGTTTTCCCTCATACTCATGCACTAGCGATATATTTGCCGCATTTATTGTAATCCCGCGCTCCTGCTCCAGCTCGTAATAATCCATGAAAAGCTGTTTTCCAGCAAGCTCGCTGCTCATAAGCCCAACTGCAGCAATAAGATTGTCTGTAAGTGTAGTCTTGCCGTGGTCTATGTGGGCAACAATCCCAATATTCCTAATATTCTCTCTATTATTCATCAACTGCCCAGCAAGCTTAACCATTTCCTCTCTTCTGCCCATTGCAACACCTTACCTTGAGGCCTTCGCTATTCTCTCAACTTCATCACGCCTCTTCACACTGAAGCTCTTGCTGTCCTCTTTTGAGGCAAGAATCAGTTCATCCGCTAAAGCAGCGGCTGCATCCTTCTTCTTGTTGAAGGATGATGCAAAAGCCGCAATGGCAATGTTCTTCAAGGATTCGTCCACTCTCTTCAATGGCGCGACATCCACAGCCTGGCTGTAGATAATGCCACCTTTTTTTACCCTTGTAATGTCTTCTCTGGGCGCGCTATTTTCAATTGCCTTCACAAGCACCTGCAATGGGTTTTCCTTTGTCCGCGTTTCCACTATTTCAAATGCCCTTTCCACTATCTCCATTGCCTGCAGCTTCT
>JAFCCK010000155.1 GCA_017610245.1 Candidatus Iainarchaeum sp. | reverse complement strand
CCAGGAATTGCTTCTGGGAAAGTGAAAGCGATTCCATCAATTGATGAGATTTCCAAGGTACAGCAAGGCGATGTTATTGTTACGACAATGACCTCTCCTGATTGGGTTCCAACAATGAAAAAGGCAGCAGCAATAGTAACGGATGAGGGCGGTTCTACTTGCCATGCCGCAATCGTCAGTAGGGAATTGGGCATACCCTGTGTTGTTGGAACAGAGAAGGGCACGCAGCTGCTGGAGGACAATGATGTTGTAACAGTAAATGGTTTTGATGGCGTTGTGTATAAGGGAAAGGTTGAACTGCAGCTGCCAAAGGTGGAAGAAGCGCCAATAATACAAGAGCGAGATGTGGACAAGATGGAGAAGGTGCTTGCAGAGGAGCTCGCAGAGGAGGGAAAGAAAGGGGAGGAAATCGGGGTTGAATGGGTTGATGAGGAGAAAGGGAAAAGGGAGGCGGCTGAAAAGGAGCTAGCGCAGAGAATTGAGGAAGAGAAAGAGGAGATAGTTGAAAAGGCAAGGGAGGCGGCTGAAGAAGTGGTTGAAAAGTATGGAAAGGTAAAGGCGGCTGAGATGGGGGAAGAGGAGCTGAAAAAAGAGAAGAGCGAATTGGTTGAGCTGCTTGAAAAGGTTGCGGTAAAGGTAAAGGTAAATGTTGCACTGCCTGAGGCTGCTGAAAAGGCAGCTGCAACAGGCGCTGATGGTGTAGGGTTGCTGAGAGCGGAACACATGATTACTGCTGTTGGGAAACATCCAGCTGAATTCATAAGGGAGGGAAAGCAGGAGGAGCTGAAAGAAGCCGTGAAAAAGGGAATCAGGACTGTTGTGGAAAAGTTCAGGGGAAAGCCTGTTTGGTATAGGACATTTGATGCTAGAACAGACGAATTCAGGCAGCTTGAGGGCGGCTCCCAAGAGCCAGAGGAGGGCAACCCAATGCTTGGCTGGCACGGCATAAGAAGGGACTTGGACGAGCCCGAGCTATTGAAGGCGCAGTTCAGGGCTGTGAAGGAATTGATTGAAGAGGGCTTTGATAATATTGGAGTAATGTTGCCTTTTGTGCAGAGTGCCCAGGAGCTCAAGAAGGCAAAGGAAATTGCCAAAGAGGTTGGACTGAAGCCGGACAGCAAGGAACTCGAATTCGGCATAATGATTGAAACCCCTGCTGCTGTCTGGAGCATTGACGAGTTCATCAAGGAGGGCATTGACTTTGCAAGCTTTGGAACAAACGATTTAACGCAGTTAACGCTTGGAATTGACAGAAATAATGAGGTAATACAGGGACTGTTCACTGAACTGCATCCGGCTGTGCTGCGTAGCATCCACCATGTGATAAGAAAGTGCAAAAAGGCAGGGGTTAAAACAAGCATCTGTGGGCAGGCAGGAAGCAATCCAGAGATGGTAAAGCACTTAGTGAGATTTGGAATCGATTCAGTTAGTGCGAACATTGATGCAGTGAAAAAAATTAAGAGAATTGTTTTGCTTGAGGAAAAGAAACTGATTCTTGAAGAAAGGGAGAAAAGGGCGTGAAAAAGCTATTTAATCCCTTTTTACCTAACTTCTTCCATGCTTGAATTGAATTTGGACAAAGCGGTTGAAGCTGTAAGGGGAAAGAACGCAAAGATTGTTGCAGTACAGATTCCAGAAGGATTGAAGCAGAGGGCAACAGAGATAGCGGGGGAGATTGAAAAGAAGGCAGGTGCAACTGTTTTCACATTTATTGACCCTTGCTATGGGGCATGCTCCCTTGTTGATAGTGAAGCAAAAATGTTGGGGGCAGAACTGTTGTTACACTTCGGGCACTCTCCCTTCCTGCAGAAAGCTGAGATTGAAACAGTGTATTTGCCCTTGCGCTACGGTGTTGAAAAAGAGCAGCTGAAAGCGCTTGCTGAGGGGCTTTCAAGGGAGATGGGGGAAGGAAAGAAAATTGCCCTCTGCACTACAGTGCAGTACCTGCATTTGCTTCCAGCTTTCAAGAAAATGCTTGAGAAAAGGGGTTTCACTGTTTTTATTGGAAATGGAAAAGGGGTTGAGCAAGGACAGGTGCTTGGCTGCAATTATTCGAGCGTGAAAAGTGTTGGGGAAAAGGCGCAAGCGATTGTTTTTTTTGGGGACGGACTGTTCCATCCGCTTGGAATTTCCTTCTGCTGTAAGGGGGAAGTGTTTATTGCAAATCCCTTGAGCGGTGAAATAAAGGAATTGAAGGGCGAACGGGAGCTGTTCTTGAGAAAAAGGCATGCGATGATTGCAAAGGCTATGGAAGCGGAAGGCTTTGGCATTCTGCTGAGCAGCAAGCGCGGTCAGCTTAGGAAAAAACTCGCCTTGGAATTGAAGAAAAAGATTGAGGCAAAGGGAAGGAAGGCATTTTTGCTTGTGGGGGACTTTATCAAAGCAGAGTATGTTCTGGGAATTAAAGTGCAGGCATTAGTTTCAACTGCTTGTC
>JAFCCK010000154.1 GCA_017610245.1 Candidatus Iainarchaeum sp. | reverse complement strand
CAAAAAACTTAAGCTTTGTCCCTTTTCCGTACACTCCCATTGCTTCATTGACCCCCCCGCTCTCTTTGCAGGCAAAAACAGCAGCGGGCTTTTCCTTCCTCAGGGCGTTCTTCAATGCAAGCATTTTCTTTAGGGCGGCATTAAGCCTGACAAGCCAGGTGTTCTCTTCAACTGCCGGCAGCTCAATTCCCCTATATAATATTCTCTTCTTTCCCAGCCTGTACCAGTTTCTGTTAATAAACTGCGCCTTTCTCTCAAGCTCAATTGCCTCTTTCAGGCTTAGGTAGTCCCGCGGAATCCTCACATTCAAGCCAGCTTCCTTCGCCTTCCTCATTACATCATAATCTGTTGCAAGGACAATAGCATTATCTATCCCAGCAACCGATTGCATTGCAGCATCCAACTCAGCAACGCTATCAACCAAAACCAGTTCCCTTACCATCCTAATGCCTCATTTACTTTCTGCTAGCAGCTTCTCTACTGTTTCAATTGCCCTTTCAGTGGAATTGCCATCAATGTTGAGGGTATTGATGAAAAAATCCCTGCTCTTTTTGAGCAGGTTCATATATTTTCCTTCAAGCAGAAATTCTCCAAGGCTTTCTTCAATTTCATTTTCTTTATAAACAGCCGGAATAATCTGCTTTCCATTGAAACGCAGCTTGTCATCCCCTTTTATGCCGGGCTGCAAACTCAGGACAGGCTTCCCAAAGAAGAGCGCCTCAAACAATGTTATGGAATTCATGCCAACAACAAAATCGCTGCACAGAATCATTTCCCTCGTATCAATATCACTTTCCACAATCACCCTTGGCTTGTCCCTTGCCGCAAATGAATCAAACTTGCCGCTGTTCTCCCCTGGATGTGGCTTTACCACAATAACAAACTTTTTGCCTCCCTGTCCCTTAATTTTTTCCACTGCTTCTACCAGAGAATTCAGCACACTTGTCTGGGAAAAGCCCATCTCTTCCTCGCACTCCTGCCTCGAGCAATAGTACTCCTCAAACTTCTGGCTGAGGAACAGTATTACAGTCTCATCTGCCGCTATTTCTCTGCCTTCCCTGAAAGCCCCTGGCTTTTCCCTTTTGAAAGCCTGCTTCACTCTCTCCAAATCATCGAAATAAGGCTGCCCTACAACGAAAACCTGCTGCGGTTTCCAGCCCTCTGCAACAGCCTCCTCCTTTGCAAAATCAGCCATTACCGCCAAGTAATCAGGCGCATACTTCTCAAAGTCCTTATCAGAATCCAGTATGAAGCGCGTCCTGTACTTGCTCCAGAAATCAAGGAATGCGATTGTTGCAATGCCGCGCTTCCTTGCTACTTCTGCCAGCGGCTTTTCAATGCTTTCGCCCCAGCTTGTCCCCAGCAAGACAATATTTGGCCCAATCAAGGACAAGAGCTTTTCCGCTGAGTTTTCATTTGCTTTCTGCAACCCAAAATCTGCGAGCGTATTAAACGCAATCCCCGTTTTTCTGAAAAATGGCTCGCTTGTCCCATAGCCAATCAGAGTTACCTCAAATCCCTTCTCCCTTAGCCTCTTGACTACTTGCAGCAGAATGTTTGCCCCACCCATGTCTTTGCAGGCCGCAAGCACCCTATGCCTTTTCTTTTGCCCGCCTTCCGATTTCCTCTCCATTGCTTAAAACCCTTTCAAACGCCTCAACAAAAAGCTCAATGTCCTTTTTCTGCAACGGAAACCTGCAGATACTGGTTGTGATAAGCTCCTTTTCCCACATTCTTTCTGCAACAGGACAAATTCCCTTGCTATAATCAACATTCACATCCCTCAACCCAAAGGCCCTTTTCTGGTACAACGGCATGAGATAAATCGGCTTTACATAGCCAGCAGCAAGCGGCATACCTTCCGCCTTAACAGCCTCGACAAAAACATTCCTTTCAATGCCTGCCTTTTCCGCAATAAATCGCATTGGATAGAGGTAATAAACATGCTTTACATGCTCAGGTACGCTGGGAGCGATAATTGCACCAAAGCTCTCTAATTTTTTGGTGAGGTATTCAGCCAGCTCTATCCTGTGCTCATTCAATTTCTGCAACTTTTCCAACTGCGCGATTCCAACCGCAGCTCCCAACTCAGTCAGCCTGTAATTATGCCCCAGCACATCAATCCTGTCCGCAACTCCCATATCCTCCACAACCGCTTCCCCATGGTTCCTTATGAGCTGCGCTCTGAGCGCGAACTCATCATTATTTGTCAGGAGAATGCCACCCTCTCCGCACTGAATTGTTTTGTGTCTGTTCAGGCTAAGCACACCAATATGCCCAATTGTGCCGCAGTGTTTTCCCTTATACGTTCCTCCGGGAGCCTGCGCGGCATCCTCAATTACAACTAAATTGTGTTCTCTTGCAATGCCCATTATTTCATCCATCTCTGCAGGCATTCCAAACAAGTGCACAGCAATTATTGCCTTTGTCCTTTCCGTAATTGCTCTT
>JAFCCK010000014.1 GCA_017610245.1 Candidatus Iainarchaeum sp. | reverse complement strand
TGTGTCAATACTTCCCAAATGGATTATTACGCTCTTATCAGTTTCAACCATCTTGTACCCCTTATTGTGCGCCCTGTAGCACCAGTCCTGCTCCTCACCATAAATAGGCGAGAAATGCACAGCATCCAGTGTTCCAATTTCATCAACAACGCTCTTTCTCATTAGCATTGCGCCGCCGCACACTGTCAGCTTCTCCCTGTCGTTTCCCACTATAAAGCCCTTCCTCTCCCAATCATCCAAATCAACCATTCTCGACCCTACAGCAGCTATTCTCCCATCTGATTCCAGCACCTTCACAGCATTTTCAAGCCAGCCTTTTGTTGCAAGCGTATCATTGTTGAGCATGAAGTAGTATTGCCCAGAAGCAGCCTTGAAGCCCTGGTTGTTCGCTGCAGCAAAACCAAGGTTGGTGCGATTCAAAATAAGCTTCTGAATCAAGCCCTTCTGCTTCATCCCTTTAAGCATTTCAATGCTCCCGTCCTTGCTACCATTATCAACCACTATCACTTCATAGTTTGGATAAATGGTGTTTCGCTTGATCGATTTAAGGCAATTCTTCACCAATTCCTTCCCATTCCAGTTCAGTATTACAATGCTTACCTTTTTACTTGCCATAGAAACTACTCCAAGAATGCCTTGATTCTCTTCACCAGCATTTCCCTGTTGGAAGCAAGCCTCGGCTTAAAGTTACTTGCCATTCCCAATGCCTTCTCAAGTTGCGAAATTTCCCTTACAGCAATACACTTCCCCTGCTTTTCCAAGGCAGCTGCCAAATCCAGCTGATGGTCATTTGTGTGCTCGCCAAAACGCTGCAGCCGAGGCACAACCACAAGCCTTTTGCCAAAGCGTAAGGCATTGATAATAGTGCCCGCCCCCCCATGGCTGACAACAATGTCTGTTTTCCTGAAGCTCCCTTCATATTCCTTCTCCTCAACAAACCTCTTAAAAGCAAAATTCTTTGGCTCATAGCCGCTGTTCCCTATCTGGGCGAACACCTTCCCTTTCAGCCTTCCTTGCTGCACCAATTTGTCAATTTCCCTCAACAGCCTGTCAAAGGGCTGGGGGTGTGTCCCAACACTCACAAATACCCTAGCCATCAAAAAACACTTCCCCTGAATTCCGCTTTCGGGAAAAATTTTAAATTATCGCGCCACTGCACCAGAAAGAGGTCCGCAAACCTGTACATTATTTTTCCGCTAAGGCTTGGCTCCCTGATTCTGCAGAAGCTTTCAATAAAAATAACCCTCTTTCCAAACAGCTTTGCTATGAGGCATGTTGCGATTGCCGTATCTGCCCCAGTGCTGATTACAACATCTGGTTTTTCCATCATAAAAATTTTTAACGACTGGAAGACATTCAGCAAAAAAGCCAAGGGGTTTCTCCTCGGGCATCGTACGAAATAAACCCTCTCCTTTTTTGCAAGTGCAACAGCATTGCTCCTCCTATCGGAAACAAAGTAATGCTGCTTGCCATTCCATGCCTGCTGCAACTGCAGCAATTCTGTCAAGTGTCCGCCTGCTGAGGCAGCCAAACAAAGCTTCATATCAAAAACCTAAACAGCTTGAAGTAGTAGAGGGCAAATACAACAATGCTTACAATAACCTGCCCTGCCAAAATGATGCCCACAACCTGCTTTTCATTGAATTTTCCACGACGCATCACAATGTGCGTCAAGCTACCGCTTTTTGTCAATGGCCTCAAAAACCCCTCCTTAGTTGGAATGCCGAAGCTTTCAACGTTGAAGCGGTAGCGAGCCTTCAAAACGAGTTCAATGAAGTAAAGCAGCATTATCAGAATGCCTATTTTCTCCATGTTGCCCAAGATGGCAATTGTTGCAAAGCTTGCCCCAATCATAAGCGTGAGGGAATCCCCCCCAAATATCTTTGCCGGGAACCAGTTGAAGCGAAGGAAAGCAAGTAATGCAGCGAGCATGGCAACGGCGATTATTGCTGATTCAATGCGGCCTTCCATAAAGGAAATTATAAGCAACGTTGCCGTAATAATTACTCCAAGCCCTACCTCTAACCCATTCAATCCTGCCAACATGTTTGTTGCATTGCTCGCTCCCGTTACTCCCACCGGAACAAGCACGAGCGAGTAAATTGCTCCAAAGGAAACAATGCCAAAGAAAGGAATCATATATTCAGCAGGAACAATCCCAATAAAGGGAAGCAGTATTGGCGGGTTTGTTGCCTTTACAGCCATAAGGGGCAAAGCAGCAAAAACAGGTATTAAGGCGTGCTGCCATTGCTTCAATCCTTTTTTCCACCCAATCAAATCATCTATAACACCAAGAAATCCTACAAGCATCACCGTGCTGAAGCCCGCCAACAGCAGCGTTAGATTAAGCTCCAGGCTATTGAGGTATGAGAATGAGAATATTGATGCGAGAATCCCTGCTGAAAAGCCAAGCCATACTGCTGTGCCGCCCATTTCTGCGACTCTGGGCTTTTCCAATTTGTTGAGGTCGACGCCGTGAATGCCGCGAGCAAGCATTCTTTCTATTATAAACGGCAAGATGGCATATGCAACCAAAAAAGAGCTAAAGAACGATAGGGCGAGCGTTAGCAAGAAAGAAATCATACCACAATTAACCTACCAAAAAGTTTTAAATAAAATGAATTTTCCGCAATGTTCCGGCATGCTTCCATCAATCAAGAGTTGCGAGCATATCCTTCTTTATCCTGAAAATCTTGATGCCCCCTTTACCATAAACCTCTTCGAAGAAGAGCATTGCATCTGGATTGTTAAACCAGAGCTTTGCCAACATGCTGTTGTTTGCTGCGGGATTCAAAGCATACATTGCATAGTTATCTTTGTCCATATAAATGAATATTGGAACCCTGCCCTCATAAAGCTGCCTTGGCTGGTCTGTCCAGTCACTCTTCAACGCAATTGCTTGAGCTTGGTTTAAGACATTGCCTCCGCACACAAACTTTGTTTCATTGTTTTCTATCACACTATTGCAAACAGCAACAAAAATTGGGCCTGTCCTGTATGGTAAAATTCTAGGGTCGTCTGCATTCTCAACATTGAACGCATATAAGGAATAGCTGACCATCTTCTGGAAACCATCAAAGCTCACAATAACATAATCAGAGTCATAGCTCTTTACAATATGCAACCCTTCATTCAAATCCGGAGTTATGATAAATTTGGCCACATCCTGAAGGTTCTCCATGTAAAGGTTTCTGTTGTCGGTTAAGACAGCTCTCTCCCCAACAAAGCTGATCCAATGCCCATAATCCCACCAGTTGAATATCTTGGCATCTTGTGGAGTTTCCTCGCTCAACCATTTCAATGCAGTTTTCCAGTCTGGGACAGCCTGCTCAATGCTCGGCACCTTGTCCTCAATGAACAAGGAGCCAGCTGCCGCTCCTATCAGAAATATAAAGCCCAACGCAAGCAAAATGGTCTTCTTTTCAAACTCTGTCCTGTTGCCTAGAAAATGGAATAGCTCTGCTGTTACAACGCCTGCAGCTGCGGCAATCGGCAGCCCGAAGGTATAAGTGAATTTTAGCTTATACCACGCCATGAAAAAGGTTGCAAGAATCCAGAAGAACACCAATATACTTAGATGGTCATTCCTCTTCCTGTAAACCCTCCAAGGAATGAGCAAAAAGGCGATATAGGGCAGCACAATCAAGGCATTGTATTTCTCCCCAAAGTAATTTCGCCCTGGGGATTCCTCCCCAACGCTTTTTCCCAGGACACCGGCTGGTGCCCACAAGTTAGGGGCAGTCATTATTATTGTTACAAGAACAAGAAGTATGCCGAATAAAAACAGCATTGCAATCAGCTTGATTGTTTTATTTCTCGGTTCGCTCACAGTTTTGCTTTTCTCGCCCAGGAACATTAGGTATGCTATCCCTACCAGCAAAACAATGCCTGCTCCAAACACAAGCCATGACATTGAAACCGGAACGCTGTCGTATAGGTAAGCAAACGAGCGGGATATCCACAAGCCCCCATCAACAAATAACGTCAGGGCTGCGAACACTGCTATTGAAACAGTGGTAAGCCCAGCGAATGGAATTACAGCCTTCGACCCCTTTTCGGCATAGATATTGATGAAAGCGAAAACGGAATACATTACAATAGTTATTGGAATGAGCAAAAACATCTGCCATGTGAATGCCATCAGCCCAAAGAAAATTCCGCTTGCTGCCGCAAAACCAATCTTCCTCCTCGTGAATTCCGGCCTCTTTACTGCCTTTACAAAGAACACCAAGCCAATAACCATCCAGAGAAAGCCCAAACAGTCTTCTTCCAGAAAACCACCCATTGTCCTGTATACGAATGCAGGAATTATTGCTGCAACGAAAGCCATTGCATAGCCCGCTTTTTTCCCATACAGCTCCTTGCCGAGGAAATACATTGCAACACTAATCAGCGCACCATAAAATGCAGGCAGAATCTTCACAATGTTAATCCATGTTTCTTTATCATAGGGCGCACCCAGCGTCATAATCTTGTACATCACTGCGTTGAATGCCCAGAAGAACTTTACACTTCCAGGCAATGGTGCTCCTCCTTGCCCATGTATGTCGCCATACCAGCTCATTGTATCAAGCTCTGGTGCTGCACCAGTCTGTATCACGTAAGCGTTCATTCTCGCGTGGTAGTAAGAGTCAAAGCCAAAAAGGAGGTCATACTTTGCCAAGTGGCCCCGCATTCCAAATGCTAGCAGAAACAGCATAATAAGGAGAAACGCTTCCTTTTTGTTGATTGCTGCAATCCTGTTTTGCAATAGTCCAACTACACTTCCTTCCATGCAAAAGAAATTGAACTGCATTAAATTTTTAAAGCGGTGCAAATAATTCCCTATTAACTGTTCAAGATTAACAATGTCTTCTTACAAGCAAAAGATTTATGTTTAAATAATTCCTCAAGAAATTTTCTGGCATGCCGAGACCCCTGCCCAAAATGCAACCTATAAATACCACTTTTTCACTATTACTATTGCAATGGATTCAAACAAATTGGTTGAAGACGCGCTCAAAAGAAAAACCTGGCTGCTGCGCGAGAACAGCAACACGCAGCTTTCTCCCTCGATGATTGACCTCTACATTGCCGGCCAGGCAAAGGAGGAATTTGCCCTTAGCAACCTCTATGGTAAGCAGGTTAAGGAGGCCCATCAAAATAGTGAGATTTACATCCACACGCTGCACTCCCCATTCAAACCATACTGCAATGGCATTGACGCGCGGCTTTTTCTGCTCGATGGTCTGCGTTTCCCCCATTGCAAGAGCAATCCTGCCAAACACTTTTCTGCCGCGCTCTACCAAACCATGGCATTCCTCTTCCACAGCCAACAATTCTTTTCTGGCGCGCAAGCGATAGACTACTTCAATTGGTTTATGGCACCGTATGCTGCTCACGACAGCCTCCCTTTTAAAGAAATAAAGCAGCTAGTGCAGGGCCTTGTGTTCCAGCTCAACCAGTCCAATAGGATGGGAGCGCAATCAGCCTTCACAAATATTGGGCTCAGGGTAAAATGCCCAAGCTATCTGGCTGAAGAAAAAGCCGTTTATGCCGGCAAGCGCCTAAATGAAACATATTCCTCGTTTGGGGAAGAGGCAAGGGCAATATACAAGGCACTGATGCAGGTTATGAGGGAAGGTCAAGCAAATGGTTTGCCATTCACTTTCCCGCTCATTACAACAGCCATCACAAAAGATTTGGACTGGAGTGATGAGCTATGGCTGGAAACAATTGAAACAGCAAGAAAAACAGGCTCGCCCTACTTCTTCAACCTCACGACTGACTACCTGAATGAGAAATATGTGCATGCAATGTGCTGCCATCTCCTTATAGAGCATTCTGGCGGCGTCTGGCAGTCTGGCGGCATTGGAGGCGGTAGCAACAAAGTATTATCAATCAATCTGCCGCAGCTCGGCTTAAGGGCAAAAAATGAATCCCGGTTTTTTGAGCTGTTGGATTCTGCTCTGGAGAAGGCAAAAAGGGCTTTGCTTGAAAGCAATTCGCTGATAGCACTTTCATTGAATGAGTGGAAACTCCTTCCTTTCCTCAAAAACAAGAGCAGGGAGGGCATTCCCTACTACGAGCTCAAGAGCAGAAACCTCACAATTGGAGTAATCGGCTTAAATGAATGCCTGCTCAACCTCATCCAGGAGCCAATCCATATGCAGCATGGTCTTGCTCTTGGGAAAAAAATAATAAAGCACCTTTCCCAGAGAATTTCAGAATTCTCGAACAAGGAAGGGGTTCCCTTTACCCTTGAACAAACCCCTGCTGAGAGCGCTTCACACAAGCTTGCCTCATTTGATAGGAAAAAGTTCGGGGAAAAGGCAGCAGTACAGGGAAAGAAGGGAGCATACTACTATACTAATAGTACACACGTCCCATACAGCGAGCAAATAGATTTGTTTGACAAGGCAAGGATTGAGGAGCAGTTCCATAGCTACTTTACTGGCGGTGTCATAACCCACTTTTGGATTGGCGAATCCCTCCCGCCAAAAGAATCAATGCTTGAGCTGCTGCGGAAGCTCTCACACAGCGAGCTCGCCTATTTCACTTTCTCCCCTGATTTTAGCATCTGCAGCAATGGGCATGTAGCAAGGGGCAAGCTGCAGCGCTGCAGCACATGTAGTGCCCCCATTGCAGATTACATGAATAGGGTTGTGGGCTATTTCACTCGCGTTAACAACTGGAATCCAGGTAAAAGGCAGGAGTTCATGGAAAGGAACCGCCTCAGCCTTGGATAAAATTCCCCAGGATTTCTAGCCTTGTACCAAAATGATATTAATATGAATTCAGTCTAAAAATTTGAGGGCAGCCTCGCTTTTTAGCTACCTACAGGCGTGAGAAAATGCTTGAGCAGGAATACCAAAAAATGTTTGAAATGGAGGGAAGGGACTGGTACTTTAGGGGAAAGAGGGCAATCATTTCGCGCTTTCTTTCAAGGCAGCCAGAGAGGCAGGGAATGAAAATACTGGATGTAGGGTGCGGCACGGGAATCAACATGCAATTACTTTCATCCTTTGGCGAAACCTACGGAATAGATTTGAATTCTGCAGCCCTAAATTTCTGCAGGCAAAGGAAGCTGCCAAACCTTGCCCTCTCCTCAATAGAGAGGCTTCCCTTTAAGAGTAACACATTTGATTTGGTAACCTGCCTTGATGTGCTCTACCACAAGGGAGTAAAGGATGATGTTGCCGCATTGAAGGAGCTGGAGCGCGTTGCAAAGTCGGGAGCACTGCTCCTGATAACAGAGTCCGCCCTCAAGCAGCTATGGAGTGAGCACGACCAGGCTGTAGAGGCAAGGACCCGCTATTCCCTTGGAGATTTCAGAGAAAAGCTCTCCAATACAACATTTGAAATACTAAAAGCAACCTATTGGAACTTTTTTGTGTTGCCAGCTGTTTTCCTGCTTAAAAAAATGCACCCCCCAAAGGAAAACCCAAGCGAAGCGAAAAGCAATGTCCGTATCCTTCCCTTCCCCTTAAATTTCATCCTCACAAAAGCAGTCTCCCTTGAGGCCCTGCTCATGAAAATAATAAATTTCCCCATCGGAGTTGACCTTTTCATTGCCGCGAGAAAAAAATAAAACAATTGGAAGGGATAAATCAATATGAAGGCAACATTAATTTACACACCCTCGCTCACAATACAGAATTCTGATACTAGCGAGGTAGTGCAGAAGCACTTCGGTTGCTTTCCTCATCTCGGCATGGCAACTGTGGCAGCTGCTTTGGAGCAGGCCGGCCATAGTGTGCAGTTTCTTGATGCGCCTGCCTCTGGGCTCTCCCTGAATGCGATGGCCTCTGCAATAAGACAATTCAAGCCAGAGCTTATTGGCTATACTGCCTGCACCAATGATTTTCCCAATGTTCTCTTCTGGATAAACAAAATCCATGAAAGGTTTCCAGATATAGCAACAGTTGTTGGCGGTCCGCACCTCACCTACTATCCCAAAGAGAGCTTAACACACAAAAGCATTGATTACGTTACGATAGGCGACGGCCAGGAAACAATGGCAGAGCTTGCCAGTACTCTTGAAAAGGGCAAGGGCATTGAAAAGGTGAAAGGCCTCGGTTGGAGAAAGGGCAGAAAAGCAGTGCTGAATAAGCCAAGGCCCTTGTTTGAAAATCTTGACCTCCTTCCACTCCCCGCCAGGCATCTCCTCCCCAATGAAAAGTACTTCAACTTCCTTTCAAGGAGAAAAAATTTCACTGTTCTCTACACAGAGGCGGGCTGCCCAGGTAAGTGCATTTTCTGCGACATCGGCAGGGCAAAGTTTCGCTATAAGTCTGCTCCTCGCGTTCTGGAGGAATTGGAGGAGTGCTATCACAAGTACAGGGTAAGGGAATTCCAGTTCTATGACGCAAACTTTGTAACAAACAGAAAAAGGGTTAAGGAAATCTGCCAGGGTATGAGGGAGCGGGGCCTTGATATGCTCTGGAGCGTTGAAGCTAGGGCAGATATGGTAAACCGCGAAATCCTGACAGAAATGAAGAGTGCAGGATGCTACCGCATCCAATACGGGATTGAAACAGGAAATGCCCGCATAATGGAAATAATCAACAAGCTTGAAACAAAGGAGCAGATTGAAGCCGCTGTAAAATTGACGAAAAAAATTGGCATAAGCGTTCTCGGCTTCTTCATGCTTGGCCTCCCGACAGAAACAGAAGAAACAATGGAGGAAACCGTTAAATTCATGCTCTCCCTGCCCCTGGATTACGTCTCAATCGCCCTAACAAGGTCATATCCCAACACCAAAATGTACGAGGATTGGATGCAGAAAAGCAACTGGGATTTCTACAAGGATTACACTCTTGGAAAAATCCCGCGAAACAGCGTTATTCCTCTCCACAATACAGCTATTCCAATTCCAAGGGTGCAGGAGAAGGTGAATGAGGCATATTACCGCTTCTTCTTTCGCCCTGTGCAGTTCTGGAGAATTCTCCGCGATATTAGAAGCCTCCAGCAGGTAAATAAGTATTTCTGGGCAACTGCCGATATGCTAAAAGAAGCTGCTTCTCCCAATAAGGCAGCCTAGGAAAAATCCAGGCTGATTGAATTCTTCATGAAGAATATTGCCCCCACCAAAGCAACAACCCAGTAGCCAGAGAGCAGAAAGATGAAGGAGAAAGCAACAGCCTCCTCCGCTGCAATTCCATACAACCCAAACAGGAAAATGAGCGCAGCATCTCTCGTGCCAATCCCAGAAAAGCTGATGGGGAGCAAATCAAGCAGCATGATTATTGGCACAGCCAGTGCAACAAAATAAAGTGGGATGTTTATTCCTAATGCGAGGATGAAAAGGTAGGAGGAAACAAAAGCCATAATCCATGTGAGCAACCCAATTGAAGAAGCAACAGCCAGCCTTCCCGGGCTTGTCTTTATCTTCCCAAAAAAGCCGTAAAATTCATCAAAGGTCATCTTCAATGTTCCCTTGAATTTCTCCGGAATAAACACGTTGAAGAAGGGCCTGAGGAAAAACCCAAGAAAGTTCTTTTTCAGGAAAATAAGCCCGGCAACAATAAGCGCAATTGCCAATGCTATGAGAATATCGATTGAAATAATTGTTTTCCCGAAGATTGCCGTGAAGGAAACAATCGCAATAAAGCCGAGAGAAAACAGCAGCACAATATCAATGAGCCTGTCAAGAATCACTGTTGAGAGCGCTCCACCCAAACTATTTGTTTCTCTCTTTAGATAGAACGCCCTTGCAAGGTCCCCAACCCTGCCAGGAGTGAGAACACTCAGGAAAAACCCAATAAAAAAATATTCCACACTCTTCGCAAACGACAGAACCCTTGTTTCAGCATTCACTAAAATCTGCCACTTCTTTGCCTTCAACACGGCTGAGGAAAGGTCAAGCAGCACACCCACAGAAAACAAGCCCAAATTTATCCCAAGCAGAATTGAAATAATTTTTGCAATATCTAGGTTGAGCAAAATGAGTGCAAGTATTATGATTCCAACTAACGCAAACCATCTCTTCAATCCATGCACCTTTCTCATAAAATAATTCCAAACCATTTAAACAGCTTTCTTACGGCAACAGCCACGGCACCTCTGGCAATACAGTATTATGATTAACAATCAAGAGCAAATCAAGGAAGCAAATCAGAGTAAAGAACACATACGTAGCAATTATCCCCTTTTTCCCCGCAAGCTGTTTCAGCCCATACATAAACCCAATAGCAATAAGTGAAACGCTTGGATACAACAGCCTTGCATCTGGCTCAAAGTAAAACATATTCTGATACACGAAGAACAGCACATTTGCAACAATTGCAAGCAATGCAATTCCCACCGTAAGCCTTTTCTCACTTGCCCATGCAGCAAAGCCCCTTGCCCCCTTCACAATTCCAGCCAAAGCAGCCAATGAAACAACGCCGAGCAGCGCAAAAATAATTACCCTATACCCTGGAATGAAAGCAGTGCCATACTCCTGCAGCCAGAACCCAGCAAAAACCCTTGGAATAAAGTATGTGATAATTCCCATGTCAAGAGTGCTGCCATGTCCTACACGAAACGGAAAGAATTTCCCATATGCCATATAATTCCCCCCAAGTACAATTCCTGCAATCAGTGCAGGGGGCACCAACACCAGCAGCTTCTTCAGCGCAAATCCCCCCTAAAAAAATAAAAGAGCACAGCAAGGAAAGGCAGCCCCAGAATAACTGCATTAAACCTTGTCGCAAAAGCCAGCCCAAAGAACAGCCCTGCCAAGAGCACATTTCCTGTCCCAAACCCACCCTTTGCTCCCTTAAGCATGAACAGAATGCTCAGCAGCGCAAAGGCATAGGCAGCCGCCTCATTGTTGATTGTCGCGCCCAGCACCACATGCGTAGGCAGCAATGCAATAAAAGCTGCTGCCCCCAGCGTAATAAATTTATTTCCCGTGAATTCCTTTGCAACCAAAAAAGTCAGCACAATGCAAGCAATACTAAACAGCACTGCCTCCAGCCTCAGCCAATACACGCAGCTGCTCACAGCATAAAATCCAGCGCCAATTACATGATACAACGGGGGGTTGAACAATGCAACATCAAGCAGGCCTTTCTCACTTTCGCTCGGGTATGGTATTTCCCCATTCTCCGCAATATACCCTATGTAAGCATAATGTCCTGGCTCGTCAGGCCCTGCCCATGCCGGAGCCAGCATTGCAACAGCAAGCCTCAGCGCAAGCCCAATCAGCAATATCAATACAAGGGCATTCCTTTCCCCTTTACCAGAGAATAGCATCCAAAGAAAAGGTTTGGGAAATTATTTTTAAAGTGTTCTTTCCTGCGTTTCTCTCCATACTATAAAAAATTAGGATTAAATGATTACCAGCGCCTGATGGGCTGCAGCTATAAAGCCACCGCCACACCAATCCCTGCGGGGCTTAACTTCTGGGTTCGGAATGAGTCCAGGTGTTTCCCCCGCGGCATGGCCGGTAATCGATAAAAATTGTGTTTGGCAAGCTTTAAATAGATTACTTTTTGCAGGGAAAAGCTATTTATATGCCAAATATTATCCATATATGATGCGCTTTGTATATGATATAATCTCCTTTGCGTTCTTTATCATTATAGCTGCTGCCATTGCCCTGAACTTTTTTGGTGCAGAATACATTAGCCAGCATTTTACCTCCATGGCCATCTGGATGCTTATCTTTGCAGTCGCAGCTTTCCTTACCGTTCGCATGTCTTGCCGCCTTCCCGATTTGGGCAAAAGCGCGGCAAGAAAATCGCTTGTAGTGAACCTTATTTTCATCCCCTTGGCAATTTATAGCCTCTATACAACAGTGCCTGCTCTTGCCTACGTTATGCTGCCCGTGCTTCCCCCTGCCATTATTGTATTCCCATTTTTCATTTTTTTCAGGGACATTAATTTTCTGAAACAGCGAGCAATGAAAAACCAGTTCATGCTGTGGATGTTCCAGTTTATTGCGCTTTCTTCTGCATTCCTCCCTGAAGGGGAAGGAGTGTTTGGGAGGGGACTAAGCGCGCCGGCCATGGCCTCTTTCCTGGCTTCATATATTATGCTCCTGTTTATGGCATTTTACGTAATCCTGGACATACGCCTGGCCTTTTTTGAAAAGCAGGAAGCCTAACAATCAGCTTACTTTTTCTTCCCTGCCCTTGCCTTCACTTTCGCCTTGCCTTTTTTTTCGCTGGGGCTTTCCTTTTCCTCTTCTTTCCCAGAATGAGCTCCTGCACGACCTTCAGCCCCTTCTTCAGCAATGCCTCCCTCTTCGCGCCAGCGCAAATCATTTTCCCATTCTTGAAAAGTAATAGCGTAAGCTTCGGATCGGGAATCCTTAATATCGCACCAGGAAACTGCTCAGGCTCATACTCAACATTATCCAGCTTCATTGCTGTCTGGAACAACTCAAGGGGCTGGTTAAGGTTGGCAGTTGCAACAAGATTTACCACATTATACTTCACATGCTTCTGCACCTTCACATTCTTCTGAATCTCATGAATGAGCTTGCTCGCCTTTCTTATTCCTAATGAAATTTCCTTTTCATTGCTCGCCCCACTGCAAATCACTTTCCCATTCTTGAAAAGCAGCATACTCACCTTCGG
>JAFCCK010000153.1 GCA_017610245.1 Candidatus Iainarchaeum sp. | reverse complement strand
GGAAGAGGAAGAATCCCCTGAGAGTGTTTCCCCGCAAGCCAGCGGAAAATTCTTCAGCATAAGCATTGGCGGCAGTATTCTGGTTGAAGAAAAGCCCAATGTGGCAAAGGTTGCCAAATTCAGCGAATCAATAAATAAATTGCAGGGGGAAGGTTATAAATTCGCTTTGGTTATGGGAGGGGGCAAGGTATGCAGGAACTACCAAGCTGCTGCAAAGGCCCTCGGAGCAAACAACTATTTTTTGGATGAGCTGGGAATAGAGGTAACGAGAATCAACGCTTCTCTCCTCACCCAGACAATTGAGAACGCTTTTCCCCGCGTGCTTACAGATGTTTCAAAAGCAAAAGAGGTTATTGAAAGCGGCAAAACCCCAATTTTTGGCGGCATGATTCCCGGCTTTACAACAGATGCTGTAGCAGCATTGATTGCAGAGCAGTTGGGAGGAGACCTCATCAACCTAAGCAATGTTGACGGCATTTACAGCAAGGACCCAAGAAAATCCCCCACTGCAAAATTCTATCCAGAGTTGAGTTATGAGCGCCTTATAAGCATAATCCAGGTTGCTGAAACAAAGCCAGGGCAGAACATCGTATTGGATTTGCCCGCTGCGCTTATTCTAAAGAGAAGCCAAATAAGGGCCATATTTCTCAATGGAGATGATTTGCCCAATTTTGAGTCAGCTGTTAGGGGCGGGGAGTTCAAAGGGACAGTCGTGAGCGAAGGAATAATTGAAGAGGAAGAGCCCCCAAAAATTGGCAAAAGGGCTCCAAGAAAAAGGGCAAAGGTTGAAGAGGAGTATGCCCCCCCAGAGCCCGATGAAATTGATTTTTAGGCAAATGCCGCCCAATCACCTTTTCAATCTTATTTGAATCTTTTTTCCTATCACTGGAATCAGGCGCTTCAGCTCAACTGTCGAGTCTTTCTCAATTGTCAATTTTTCTAATGGGTTTTCAACCAATTTTCCATTAACCTCGTAAATAAAGTAGCCCTTTTTCCCGTCAACGCCTGAAATAAAGCAACCCTCTTTGCTCGATCCAATCTTTATTCCAGGAACTTTCTTCAACGCTTCCAGCATTGTTTTCCCATGCTCAATCTCCACGATAAGCGGTTGTTCCAAAAGTTCCCACATTTGCTTTAGCCTTTCCATTGATTCCTTTTTTACTCCCAGAACATGACTTGTTCCAACCTTTTTTCTTTCAATGAATCCAGCCTCTTCCAGGAAGCGGGCGTGCCTCAACGCTACAGGCACAGAGATGTTAAGCTCCCTTGCAATTGCCGAGACATGCATCTCTCTATTTAAGAGAAGCTTGAGCATATTGCGTCTGTTGCCGTTTCCAAGAACTCTAAAAATATCCAAACCAATCACGGTATTATCAATTTGAGTAACAATTAATACCACTTTAAGAAACCATTTAAAAACTTACCATTCTGATTCTTGGGGTGGTGTTTTTGAAGAGAGTTGTTTTCAGCGTCTTGTTCTTTGTCCTGTTATTGGGCGTGGTACAGGCAAAGGGTATTACAGTCATATTCAATTTTCCAGAGGGCTTAGGAACTGACATATTTGAAACCATAACTGTTGATGAGGATGCAAATGCTTTCAGCGCGTTTATGGAAGTAGCCGAAATGCACGGTCTTGATATGAACATGACATATTACGAATCATTTGAGGGCTGGTTCATAAATGGGATAAACGGCATAAACAACACAAGCGAGCAATACTGGCATTTCTGGGCGAACGGCGAAACAGCGATGGTCGGAATAAGTGGCTATGTTCCAGCTGAAGGCGACATAATCGAACTGGGTTTCGCAGACCAGCCAACGGAAACAGGCGAGACCATAGTTGAAGAGGCGATTAATTGGCTTGTTTCAAACCAGCAGCCAGACGGCGAGATTGGCTCACACAAAGTCTGGGGAAATGCCTTTGCATTAATGGCGCTAAACCTCATGCCTGGAAACGAAAGCATAAAGCAGGACGCAACGGATTACCTCCTTGCAAACCAAGGGAATGATGCCGGCTTCGCCTATCCAGGCTTTGATAGTGATGCGCTGCATACAGCAGTTTCAATAATGGGTCTGATTGCAAATGGGCAAGCCCTGGAGAGCTTCAGCAAAGGTGGAATAACCTCAACAGATTTTCTGCTTACGAAGCAGGAGCAGGACGGTGGTTTCAGTAGCTGGGGAACAAGCGACTCTGACACAACAGCCTGGGCAATGCTTGCCTTTGCAGCAGCCGCTCAACCCACGCCCTTAAAGGATGGAAACACCCATAGCAGTTTCCTGATTTCTGTGCAGAATGCTGATGGCGGCATTCCATATGCTGCAGGTCAGGAGAGTGCATTGGACTATACTGCCGAGGCAATAATGGCTTTGGCGGCAGCCTCTTATCCAAGGGATGGACACATAGATGATGCACTAAATTATATTGAATCACATAAGGAACAGTCAGGGTGCCTGGCAAACTCTTACACT
>JAFCCK010000013.1 GCA_017610245.1 Candidatus Iainarchaeum sp. | reverse complement strand
CTCTCGCAATGCCTACCACTCTTTACAAAATCAGCCCATTCCGGCTGCTTTACCTGCTTCTTCGACTCCGCCGCAACCCCCCGCATCCGTTCCGTCCCTGCGACCTCATATACTGCCAATCAAATTACCTCCTTTCGGAGCCTCTCTGGCTTAACCGCGAGGAAGCCAAAGAACAAGCTATAAATAATTACTGAAAAAGAGGGTTTAAAAAGCTTGCTTCCGCCTCTTGAATTCTGCGCCGCACTCCCCACACTTAATTTCAACCCATTTCTCCCTTTCCACAAATTCCGCATTCTTCCCCTTTTTGAGGAATGCCTTGCACTTCTTGCAGAACCGCTTTTTCAATTCCCCAGGGACAGTTACCCTATTCCTTGTCCCAACCCTGAGTGCCAGCTCCACATAATAGTTTGCCCTTTCCTTGTTTCCCTTGACGAATTCTTCCCCTGCCAACTCAAACAGCCTGTAAATCCTCTCAAGGGCAATCCCCTGCACCCAGTTCTTTCCCTTTCTCCTCATACTAATCCCGTATAATTTTTCTCTTTGGGCACTACTGGAACTTTGTTCCAGTGTGCACTTAAATCCTTTTGGATTTAAGTTGCAACCTGCACTTTCTCTTTTTCTAAAAGAGAAAGCAGAATGCGACCGCCGGGACTCGAACCCGGGTTGAGAGCTTGGAAGGCTCTAGTCCTTAATGTGCTTCCAAGATTTCTCTTAAGGAAGCAAACCACTAGACCACGGTCGCAGTAGATTAATAATTTGTCATCAGCAATTTTTTTAATCCCATTCTTTTAACTCTTTTTTGCCCACATTAATTTTTACAATGAAAGGAAAGCTATTTGCAATAGAGGGCGCTGATGCCAGCGGAAAAGCCACACAATCAAGGTTATTGGTGGAAAGGCTGAAGAGGGAGGGCCATACAGCAGAACTTATCTCCTTCCCGCGCTACAGCACAACCTTTGGAAAGCTCATTAAGCAGTATTTGGTGGGGGAATTGGGTGCAATCGATTCCCTGCCGGCAGAATTCCCCGCATTGCTTTATGCCTTGGACCGCTATGATGCAATGCCCAGAATAAAAGAATCTCTGCAGCAGGGAAAGGTTGTAGTTTGCGACCGCTATTCAGCTTCCAATATTGCGCACCAGGCAGCAAAGCTTCCCGCTTCCAAACAGCAGAAATTCATTGAGTGGATTAAGGAAGTGGAATCAGCCCTTCCTTCCCCTATACTTACAATCTACCTAGATGTTCCCGCTGCTATTTCCCAAAAGCTGATGAAGGGCAGGGAGCGCGACCTCCATGAAAAGAATCTTGATTACCTCAAAAAAGTAAGGGAAATCTACCTGCGGCTCGCAGGGCAAAGCGGCTGGGCAAAAATAGATTGTGTTAAAGGGGGAGAGCTCCTCCCAATAAAAGAAGTGCATGAAATTATCTGGGGAAAGATTAGGGAATATGTTTAAATATGGCTTTGTCTATCTTTTTTTTGAATGGGTAATAACTTCCATGGCATTGTAGAGGCGTTAAAGGCAAGCTTAAATTGGCGTTTAATTCTGCGGTATGGTCTGGTTCTTGTAGTTTACCTCTTCGTTTTGCTGCTTATAGCCCTGCTAATTTTTGGCCCTGCTATTTGGATTGTTGTTACCCCCTTACTTGAAAAGCTTCCATTGGTGCAAGAAAATCCCCTAGTAATCCTTGAAATGATAGCCTTCTTTTTCCAAAGCCTCCCATTCATTATTGCTGTTTTGCTTATAGCCGTCATAGTATTCTGCATCCTCACTACTTTGTGGGAGTCTTTGATAGAAGGAACAGAACTTAGCATTGCAAGCAACTTTTTTTCAATAGGCAAGATTTCTTTTTTAGATGCTTGGCATGCTGCTAAGCAAAAAATGTTCCCAATATTCAAGGCAAAGCTTGTGGTGGGAGTACTCCTGTTTATTTTATACATTGTTATAATGCTCCCTGTTATTCTATCTGCAATAAATCTTTTCTCTTCCATGCCATCGCTCCCAGAATTGCTTTTGCAGGGGACGAATTCTCCCTTCCTTATGCAGATGAGCGCCCTTTCCGACTTCCAAGGCTCAATGTCTTTGCTGTACTCCGCAATAACCCTATTTTTAACTCCGTTCCTCTTGCTGATTGTGCCAAGCATTCTCTTTGAGAATCTTGGGGCAATATCAGGCTTAAAGCGGGCATGGCATCTCTCAAAAAATAACTATCTCAGAAATCTTGTTTTCATTATCTTGATTGGACTGGTAGAGATTATGATTATGGTTGTTGCAATGATAGTTATTTTAGCGCTGTTATTTATTTCTGTTGCCCCCATGCTTGCTTTCGGCATTGTAGCAATGATAGTGGGACTAATAATTGTTGTGATTCTCTTTTTATTGATGATTTTTTGGGTGATGGCCTACCATTCCCTTGCAATAGTAAAGTTCTATGAGTTTGCTTCCTCAAATGTTGGTGTGCCAGCAAAGCAGCCGCAGCCAACAAAGCCCGCCCCAGAAAAAAAGCCAGTTGACTTCTTTTAGGATAGTCACCCTATTTCTTTACCTTGAAACCGTTTTTTCTTTTCGCAAAAAGATTCCGCGAGGCGTCGCGAGCTTTGCCCCGCAACGTAAAAGAAAGGGCGGAATGCGACCGCCGGGACTCGAACCCGGGTTATAACCTTGTTGCTTCCGTGAACGCGCCGAAAGCGAGCCTAACAGGCGAGCGCTTCGGCGGGTTCTTGGCAAGGTTAGGTGCTAACCACTACACTACGGTCGCGCTAAAAAGTGGTATAAAATCTATTTGAGCACTAAATCTTTTAAAAGAAACATGATTGCTATAATTGAGAAGATTATTGCCACTAAGACCAACGTCTGCACATTCAAGATTTCCCCAGCTTGAATTTGGCTTCCCGCATGCTCTACTGCCGTATCCTCCACCTTCTTTTCCCCGTTTCCCGACACAACAATCTCTTTCTCTGGAATAATTTCCGCACTATAGCTCGTGCCGTCTCCCTTAACCAAAACAGTGTATGGTTTTTTAGAATAGTTTTCAACTGAAATGGCAATCTCTCTTTTTGTAAGCCCGCCAATTGTTTCGCTTATTCTCTCTGTCTCCTTATCTTTGCTTTCTAGGATAATCTCAACTTCTGCGGCTTCCATCCCCTTATTTTCCAGTGAAATATTTATTTTGAGTGCGTTCCCTTCAATCGTTGCATACAAGTCAAGCACTTCAATTTGCGCCGCACTTTCCAATAGCTTTGAGGGCAAAACCCTTACCGTTCTTTCAATGGCAGGGTGCAGTGAAACAATAGCATAAGTCCCCTCAAGGTACTGGTTTTTCTGCAGTTCCTTGTTTACCATCACCTGCCATGAAATTTCTCTGCTCTCCAAAGGCTTCAGCAGCACTACCTTGTCTCTTTCCTCGACCTTAAAGCCCAGGGGCAGGGCTATTCCGATTGGAGCTATCAAATGGCTGTTAACCATATTCTTAATAATTATGTTCAAGTCCTGCCAGGTTTTTGCATAAAGCTCAGTGTTCTCAGCTTCCAATGAAATTACCTTTGAGAACTGTTCATAGCCGATTATCTCCACTTCAACCAATTTATTCTGTGAGAGTTGCACATCCATTCCTGCCGGTGCTATAGATATGTCTGCCGCATCTATAAAGTCCGGAAAGTGTCCCATCTTGATGTGTGTTGCATCTACAATGCCCGCTTCCCCATACGTGCTGTCTATTGCTATCCAGCCACTGTTGGGATTATATGCGTCCGCCCAACCATGAAAGTTCCATTCTGCTGCTGAAAAGACAGGCCCAACAACAACCCTTGTAGGGATGCCCTTTGCTCTAAGCAGTGCTGCTGAAAGCGTTGCAAACTCATCGCATGTCCCCCTCCTGTTTTCAAGCGTCTCTATTGCTGAATAGGTTTCCGGGAAATAACCCACATCATATGTCACATAATTGTGTGTCCAGTGTGCTATCCCAGCAACAGTTTCGAGCCAGCTGTTTGAGTCAAAGCGGTTTAAAGCGAGAGTCCGTATAGCAGATTTATTACTTTCAATTTTAGCGGTTGCGCTCTTGTACTGCCCATAATCTTCTATTTCATCGCTTAAATCAAAGTCGAGCATATACTTTGGCATCACCCTTTTGTGTATTTCCGCCTCGATTGTGTAAGTGAACTCTCCTGTTTCGTTCACCTCAAAAACTGCGTACTTGTTTCCATAAGAATCTGCCTCTGCCTTTGCTTCTATTGTTTTTCCATTTATTTCAAGAACCTGGCTGAGAGACACGATTTTCTGCTCGGGCGTTTCCTGGAATGTCAGCACTTTGAGTCTGACTGTTCCAATAGGCTTACCTGAAATTGTGCCACTCGCGCTCAGCACAATCCTTGCATCTATCTCCTGCACACTTGTTGGAAAGGGTAGCTCTTCCGCAGCCATGCTTGAGAGCAAGGCAAACAGCACCAAAAACAAAAGCAACTGCTTCACAGCCTCACCCCTTTTTCCTTGGCAGCCTTCTCGATATTGTACTTTATTACAGCGTTTCTTTCCCCCTCTGCAAATTGCTTTAGCTCGGAGCGAGTTTCAAATTCAACCGGCTTGAACACAAAATCTCCGCTGGGCCCTTCCATCAGCACATCTATTATTACCTTCTTCTTTTTCATCCAAAGAAATAGGTCTAACCCCAAATATAATGGTTTTGCTTTCCGGGAAAATCAGGATTGGGCCCGGTGAGAATTGAACTCACGACCTCCACCTTACCTAGTGGAATTGTAAGGGTTCCGCATTGAAAGAAAACCTCCTTTCAATTTGGCGTCATACCACTAGACCACGGGCCCATAAAGAAATTCTTTAAATGGTAATATTTAAATATAAATAAAGTGTTATTAATAGCAGGTAATACCATGAGGCGGATAATGCTTTTCAGGATTGGCGGGGGAGATGTTCAGCTGCCGAGATTGATTGGCGCCTTTTTGCTGTTCGCCGCGCTAATACTGTTTGTTAGGGCCGGCGCGCAAATGTTCGACAGCTGGGATGCGCTCAAAAGCTATCCTGATTGTATTGCATCAATTGGCAGTGAGAATGATACCGTTGCACAGCTCCGCTATATTGATTGCAAGGATTCCCTTGCCAAAATTACAGGATTGCAGCTCAAGGGTGACCAAGACAGAATTTCCTCCAGACAATTCTGGTTTGCCCTGCTCGGTCCTATCGCTAACCTATTCCTCTGGGCTGTTGTGTTCCTGCTGGGAATGGTACTTTACAAGACAGGCAACATCGTTATCCCGATAGAGCAGTCGATAAAGGAAATTCCCGAGCAGAAACCCGCGAAACCCCAGGTTAAAAAGAAGTGATTGAGGAAATTCAGAGAGCGGCCAGTACCTTTACTTTCCCGGTTTCCCCTATTTTTCCCCTTTTTATTCCAACGATTGTTTTAATCCCGCTCTTTTCAGCCTGCTCAATTAACCTTTTTGTAACTATGCCGTCAAAAACAACCGCTTCAATGCCCTTCTCTTTTTCCATTGATTTAAGCAAATCCCGCACACTCACTTCCTTAATAAGTTTCAATCCACTCCCATAAAGCCTTGCCTTCAAACTGTTTTCCAGTTCCTTTAGCAGTGGCCCAAATTCCCCCAAATCTTGTTTTATTACAACTGGGGGGCGCGGCTGTGGAGTGTAGCCCCTCCTTTCCCTTTGGAAATTCATAGGACGCCTTTTTCGCCCGGCATAGCTTCTTCTGCCTGACCTTAAAGGCCATCTTTCCCTGGCTCTCCCGCCGAAAGACCTTTTCTTGCCAAACTCCTCTGCAGGAATTTTCTTCTTCAGACTCATTATTATTTCTTTCCCAGGCAGCTCCTCAACCTCCTTTCCATCAGGGGCCTTTGCAACTGAAGCAATAGAAGCAACATCAATCAGCTTTCTCGCAATCAGCTCGCCACCCCTATCGCCATCTACAAACACCGTAACTGTTTTTCTTTTGCTCAAATCAATTATACTTTGCGGTATTTTTGCTCCATCGATCGCAACAGCATTTTTTATTCCGTGTTTTAGGAGGTTTATTACATCCGCCCTTCCTTCAACCACCACAATCTCGTTGTCTTTTTCAACGTCAGGGCCAGCAGACAATTTTTCCTTGCCAAACTCCTTCAATTCAGCTTTCCTCACATCGCTCCTGATTGCCTCGGTCAGCTCTGTTGATTCAGGCATGCCTGCTGTCAGCTGTTTAAGCAGTTCTTTTGCCCTCTCCTGTACTGCCTGCCTTTTCTGTGTTCTAGTATCCTCTATCTTCTTCGTTTTAAATACACTATCGCACGGACCTACCTTGTCGGCAGCTTCGATAGAGGCAGCTAACAGTGATGTTTTCACCATGTCCATGCTGCTGGGAATAAGCAGTGTTCCAGTGGTTTTTCCGCTGTGGGTTTCAGTATTAACCTCTATTCTCCCTATTTTACCGCTTTTCTGCAGTTCCCTGAGGTCTAAATCTTCCCCCATCAAGCCCTCGGACTGCCCAAATACCGCTCCGATAATATCGTGCTTATCGACAATTCCGTGTATTTCGAATTCAACGACAATCTGATATTTAACCGTATCAATGTATGTTTTAGCCATTTTCTAATCACCTTTCTGCGCAATTTTATTGCGCTTTCTTTTCCTTTCTTTTGTGAACTTTTCCTTCCTAAAGAAAAGTTCTTAGAATTAGGGTTCACTTATTTTTGGTGCGATTGCTGCAAGCACTTGTTCACTGCGAGCGTGCACCAAAACTTTTTTCTTGTTTGATTTTTCTCCTTTAATAATTTCAGCGCTTGAATTAAAAACTTTTTTCAATTCCTTGAGCAATTCTTTATTTGCCTTTCCCTTCAGAGCTGGTAAGCAAACCTTTACCATCAATTCATTTTGCACAGGGTCGAATCTAGCCAATTTAAATCTGGAAGAATTCGCCTGCACTTTTAATTTTAAAATCACTCCTTTTTTAATTTCGCTCAAATGAAAACCCCAAACAGGGGATAAAATATCACTTAGGTAAACCCTAATTCTGAAATATTATGTATATGAAAAAGCTTTTAATAGTGCCCCCTACTTTGCCCAAAACTTTAATTTAGGCGCATCTATGCGCCTTTTGGGGAACTGCTTTTATTTGTTTTTCACCCAATTCTTACGGTAAAAATGAGTTATTACCAAAAGGGAGCAAATGCCGAAAGGGAGCTCATCCACCTCCTATTCAAGCGTGGATTGGCTGTTTTGAGGGTGGCAGGAAGCGGAAAGACATCTCTTCCAAGCCCGGATGTAATTGCAATGAAGCCGGGTTTGCAGTTAGCGATTGAATGCAAAGCTTGGAGCAAGCCGTATCTCAGCATTGCCCTCGCTCAGATGGACGAACTTCACAATTGGAGCAGAATGGCGGGAGCGGAACTCTACATTGCCTGGAAGATTCCCCATAAAGGATGGCGCTTTCTGAAGCCAAGGCAGTTCAGCAAGGGAGAAAAAGGCTACAACATTTCAAGGAAGCACGCCCTTACACACGGCATTGATTTGGGCGTTGTGGTTGGGGAGCAGAAGCAGATTGCAGGGCAATAATTTGCCCAGCTAAAGCAGAAGAAACATTTATTAAGTGCTTTGGGGGGTATTCTAAAATATGGGCAAAGAACACCTCTTGCTAGCGCCCATACTTGTTATCCTGCTATTTTCAGGCTGTACCCAAACAGATTCTGGGCAAATAAAGTCTAACCAGTTGGAAATTGAAAAGAACAAATTACAAATAGAGTATCGGGTTTGTATAGATGACTGCCGCTTTAAAGAGATTAATCAAAGATTCCAAAATTACGTTATGTGCAGTTACGAGGCTAGTGTTGGAATCGGAGATCCTGTAGATTGCCAAGAATACCGCCAATATGATTATGATTTTTTAAATCCATGCGCAACAGCTTGTGATGACGATTATGCAACTAAATACGAGCAGCTCTGTTTCGAGTATTCGCGTGGAGAGAGCTATTCGTGCTAATTTTCATTTATCTTGACAAGCTTCCCAGACTTTTTAAACCTTTTTTCACCCAATTATCTCGTGGTTTTCCTATGAGGCTCCAGTTGGACGAAATTATTGCAGAATTGAATGCCCTCCGCAAGAACACCAAGAGCATTAGGAACAGGATCCTGCTTGAAAAGGCAATTTCCTCCCTAAAAGAATACAAGAAATTGAATGAAAAGAAGATTGTATAAAACTACTTAGAATAGAGATGCCACAAACAGCATTGTTATCCCAATCAATCCAACAGCAAGCAGCATTATTATTGCATCTATTGTTATGCCTGTTGTTATGAGCGAAATATATGTATAAGCCAGGTAGCCTGCCATTCCACAGAATCCCAAGCCAAGAACAATGAACAGCATTGAAATGATTTTGCTTTTCATGCCAATACCCTTCACCTTCATTTCGTCCAAGTCCTTTTGCACTGTATCCACTTGTGCTCCCAGAGCATTCAGCTGGTTTCTAACCCTGTCGCTTAAGTCAGCCACTTTGCGCACTGTTTCGCTTATCTGCTCCTGAAATGTCTTGCTTTGTCCTGTAATGTCTTTCTCGTACTTCTGTAAATCTCCCAATACTTCCTTCTCAATATTTTGTTTCATTGAGCTAGTCGCCTTTTGTGCCTGCTCTTCGATGTATTTCGTCAGCCTGGGCTTTTCCAAGTCAAGGTCAGATTTAACAATCTTGCTGATTTCACTCCTTAGCAACGCAAACGTATCAGCCTGCCCCACCAAAAGCAAGCGTTTTGCTTTCTCAGGGGAAACGCCCAAATCCTTCAAAGTACCCAGAATCTTTTCCTCGCTTTCCCCGCTTGCGACCATTTCCTGGATTATTTCAATAATGCTTGCCTCTTTTCCCTTTCCCTTTGCTTTTTCTCCAGCCATATTCCTCACTCTTCAATCGTAATCTCTTTTTCAATTTCCCTACTATAGGAAAGTGCCTTCACATTAAAATATATTTTGGTCCGCCCTGTTTTGGCCGGTGTGAGTGTAAAACTGATTTCTTTGCATTCCCCGCCAACCAATGAAATTGTTTCAACTCGGCTTTCTTCCTTGAAGAAGGTTTTTCCATGGCGCTCCTCCAGGCTCACTTCCGACAACTCACCCCCTTCATTACATACCTCTATTCTCGTCACAAAATTTAAGTCAACGAAAACAATTGATGGAGCGGTTACCTTATAGCTTAGCTTAACCTCTTCTGTTTCACCGCCCTCAACAAATGAAAAGACTCTGCTGGCAGCGGCATGAAAAGGCGCTCTTGCTACAAGCTTTACAGCCCCACTTCTACCCTCTAGTTGGAGTAATGCCTTTTCTTGTGGTGCAAGCTGCTCAACAGAAGCTATCTTTTCCCCAAAGTCTGTTTCAACCTCGATGCTGTTAATTACGTGGCTAGAGTTGTTGAACAAAAAAACCCGCATTTTCCCTTCTGTCTCTTCTTGAATAAACTCTAACCCGGGGGTCATGAAAAGCAGGTAAAAGAAGGCAGAGCCGAAAATTAGATAGATGACTGCAAAGAAGACAAGTGCTCTCCTCTGCTTCAGGACTTTTTCAAACATGCTAATAAAATGGCTTTTTCGATTAATAAGCTTAACTTCAATGCAGAATATTTTTGCTCCATTCCCCCAAAACAATTGTAGCGGCAGCTGCAGTATCCGGCTTCCCTCCCTTCAAGAGCTTTTTCCTCCTCAAAGCAATTTCCTCCAGTGCCCTTTCTCCGCTTACAGCGGTTATCCCATACCTTCTCCTCAGAGCATCTGGGTTCTCCCTTGAAATAAATTCAAGCAATTTCATTGCCGCTAGCTCCTTATCCTCAATATCCTGTGGGTTTTTCGCTCCTACCAAAAACAGCCTAAATTCGTCCCATTCCTCAGTTGGAATAACTCCAGGAGAATCCACAAGCAAAATTTTTTCGCTTATCCTAACAATCTGCTCCCCGCGAGTAAAGCCAGCTTTTCTACTTGTCAATGCAGCCTTCCTTCCCTTCAACACATTTATCACGCTGCTCTTCCCAGTGTTTGGATATCCAACAACAGCAACCTTAACAGCTTTCCCCTTGCTCGCTTTTCCAATTTCCCCCAGCAGCTTTTTTTTGCCCTGCCGCTCCCTTGCACTGAAAAAAACACACCGCAATTCCTTTCCAATTTCCCGCTTCAATTCCTTTGCCCTCCCCCTACCAATCAAATCGCTCTTGTTCACCACTATAATAAGTCCTTTTCCATCCGCAACCACTTTACCCTCTAACGCTTTATTCCTTGTTTCCGCAGGAAAGCGAGCGTCCACTACTTCCAATACTACATCAGACTGGCCTATTACTCTATCAACCCTTGCTACAAAGCCCTTACGCATAAAAACCACCCGGGGCTAATTATTAAATACCTCTTTTCTTATATTAATGATAACTATGTTTAGAAAGTTTTTTGCAATAATGACCCTTATGCTGTTGCTTTTCCTGAGCGGCTGCGTAGAGCAGGTGCCAGAAGAGCCGGGATTTTTGCAGGGCAGTGAGCAGGAACCCCTTGATTTTATTCCTGTTGGCGATACCGTAATTCCGCCAGAGCCCGCGCCCATCCCAGGAAATTGCGAGGCAATGGAGAGGCAGGTTGACAAGGACACCTGCATTTTCGCTACTGCCCTTGAGGAAAATGATGTCTCCCAATGCTCCAATTTGTCCAAACTCTGGCAGAGAAACGATTGTGTGAGCAGCGTTGCAAGGCAAAAGTTTGACACTTCCCTCTGCGAACATATGGAGAGCGCCTTTGGAGAGGACAACACCAATGCAAAAAATATTTGCATTGCTGATGTCGCGTTGGGTGTACTTTACACTGATGAATGTAATCAATTAGTGGGAGAAAGCTGGGAGGAAAGGTGCTGGGGCAGGGTTTCAGCGATCTGCTCTGAAATTGCCTCCGGCTCCTGGAGAGAAGTGTGCATCAAAAAATCCGCAATAGAATCAGGCGACAAGGAAAAATGCCTGCAATTGCACGGCTTTGAGAAAGATACCTGCCTGGAGGAGATAGCTGCTTCATACCAGAACCCAGCAATTTGTGATGAAATAGAGGACGAAACAATAAAAGAAAGCTGTTTGGAGAGAACAAGCCTGGGCGTTGAACCAGAATTAGAGTAGCTTCAGTTTGCCCAAAAAACGGTCCAATTCTTTCTCTTCTGCCGGCCCAATTGCAATACAGGTGGGTTCCCCTGCTTTTATCTGTGTTAGCCCGGCATCCTTAATCAGCGCAGCAGGAAACAGCTTGCGCATCTGCTGAAACAGCCCCAACAATTCCTTCTTCCCGGAAACTTTCAACACAATCTTCTTCATTCCCTGTTGCTTCCACTCTTCCACAATTCCAGGCTTAACCTTATCCAACACTTCAACTGAAGCATGTGCAACTTGAGCTGCGATTTTTCCCTTCCCCATGCCTAAATCTGTTCTTACAATGATTGCTTGCTTAAGCGACATTTTAATCAAGTAATTTTTAATTCAAAAAAATTATTATAATGAACTAATGAGCAACAACTTCCTAATTTAATGAGATTTCTGTTGAACACTATCTAAGACTTTTGTGCAAACAAAGTAGTGGATGATGGCTTGTGCCCCGAAGTTAGATAGTTGGGGTCGTTTTTCAATTTCCCTCATTATCTTTTCCATGTCATTCTCTGAAAAGAATTTCCTTTCAATCAATTCCCTTCTATGCCTGCCTTTTTCTTCTTTGGTAATTGGTTTTGGTTTAAAGCATGCCCTGCCCTTATTTGCCAAGAATTCATCCAATCCCCTTCTTTTCTCAATGTTTTTTCCAACGATTATTTGCGGAATCGTTCTAAGTAACATGTTAATAGTCAGGATAGAAATAGTTGGGCTTGCTTTCATTAGCCTTATCAAATACCGCCTTACTGGCATAGGCAATTTTGCATTGCGACGTATTCTTGAGGAAGCCTTCTCTTTGGCTGAAGCCCCCATCGATGCTCTAAATAATTGCGAACCTCTTCCCTTCCCAGTAGGCTTTTTCATAAAAACACCTGCAAAAGTCCCGCTTGCGCTGAATCACTTCTGCCTCTTTTTCTTTTTATACTCTTCTATTGCTTTCCTCAAGCCATCAACTGCCAGTACGCTGCAGTGTATTTTTGCAGGAGGTAGCCCACCAACATAATCAGAAACCTTCTCCCTCGTGATTTTCCCAGCTTTCTCCAATGTTACTCCTTTAACCATTTCAGTAAGGGCTGAGCTTGTCGAAATAGCTGCAACACAACCAAAAGTCTTAACCTTAATATCCTTAATAATATCCTCTCCCTTCTTATTCTTTCCAACCTTTAAGTAAACCCACATTAAATCTCCGCACACTGGATTGCCGACCTTTCCAACAGCATCTGCATCAGGAATCTCTCCAATATTTTTTGGATGCCGAAACAAATCCAGTACTTTATCGCTATACATTTCATTCCCCTACTGCTTGTGCCTCTTCCCAAACCCTTTCTCGTACTTGCTTATATTCACTCCCTTTCTCAATGGGCTTATCGCCCTCAGCTTTCCAACAATCTCCCTTACATTCTTCACAGTGTAATCAATATCTCCATCCTTTGTTCCCCTGCCCAATGTAAGCCTCAAGGAG
>JAFCCK010000012.1 GCA_017610245.1 Candidatus Iainarchaeum sp. | reverse complement strand
TGGGCTTGTCGTCCTCTCTTTGGAACAGCTCGCCATTGCAATCATCGCATTTCCCTTCAACCTTAGGGGGAATGTTCTTTACATGGTAGATTTTTCCGCACTTTCTGCACTGTCTTCTGCCTGACAAACGCTCGATTATTGTTTGTTCGGAAGCTTGAATCAGGAGGGTTGCGGTAATGCTCTTTCCAAGCTCCCGGAGAATGCTGTCAAGGAATTCAGCCTGCTTTACTGTTCTGGGATAGCCATCAAGGATAAAACCATTGGAAGTGTCGCCCTGCTGCAATCTGTCCTTTACAATTCGCGCCATTGTTTCATCATCCACATACTGCCCCTTTTCCATTATCTCCTTGACCTTTCTCCCGAAATTATCGCCCTTTTCCGCAGCCTCGCGCAGAATATCCCCAGTGCTTATCTGTGGAATTCCGTGCTTTTTAGAAATTCGCTGAGCAATTGTTCCCTTGCCTGCTCCAGGGGGGCCTAAAAATATGAGGTTCAAAGCCATGCTTTCACTTTTTTAACCAACAGCATTGCAACTGTCGCCCAGACAATGTTGCTGAAGAGGAGTGCCCACATTACGCCATTGACAACTGGAACAGGCATTCCCGCGAGGAAAATGTCAGAGTACCAGAGCCAAGGCAGCTGAATCGCATAGGCAAAAATTGCAGCGCTCATTAAATTGATTCTTTTCGCAAATATCCCAGTGAAAAAGCCGAGTAGAATGTTCCCAAGGATTATGTAAGGATTATTGAGCGCGATCGCAACGTAAATGCTGCCAAATGCCCCAGAAGCTGCGCCGCCCCACTTTCCATAGAGAGCCGCAGCAAGGAAAATAAGTATTTGGAAAAAATGGAATTTGAATCCAAAGGGAGTTGGCAGCACAATCATTCCAAGGAGGTTAGGAAAAACGGCGAGCATTGCAAGCACTGCAAGCGATTTGAATGAAAAGCGCACGCCAAAAAGGTTCTCATAAAGCTGCATATAAAAACCAAAAACGCGATTTTAATTTAAAGCTATGCCCTCCCCAGTACTTTAATCAGAGTAATTCTTAGGTCCTCAAGAAACCGCATTGTTTCCCTTGATATATTTGAATGGTCCATCGAAGCAGTTATCATTTTTATAGCGGCCTTTGCCTCTTCGCGCTTCACCGGCTTCCTCTTTCTGAATATTGTGTTTATCGTCCCCTGTAATTCTAACGGCACTACGTTATCCATGAATAATTCCTCTGCAACAGTCCGTGGAAGCTCCAGTCCTTTCTTGCTCTCCCCAAGCCTCTTGGCTTTCCTTATCGGTCTTCTGCCTACTCGTGTCTTTTCCGGCTTTAATAGGAGTTGCTCAAGGTAAGTGGCTGGAACTTTTGCCATTCCTCCTGTGCCTGGAACAACGGTGGTTTTGCCCTTTCTCTCGGCACTGCTCCAAGCCACTATCGGGATAAATATGTTACTTGCCCTTCTTTTTCTTGTTTTTGCCTGCCTTGCCATTCTGAGATCCCTTATAAAGAATCCGCATCTTCCTATTTAACTTTATTGCTTTCCCGATTGAGGGCAGGTAGAGAGAAATGTCCCTCACTCTGCTTTCTCAAGCCTGCCCTTCAGGGAGCTTAGCACTGTCGGCAGGGTGGTGTATTCAAGTTCTTTCTCTGAGAGCCTGTGCGGCTCAAAAGGACCGTGCATTCTCATGTAGTCTGCGATATGCAGGCACTTTTTCCTGACATTGTCAAAGCTCACATCTGCAAACAAATCTCTGGGACCATGCAGCTTCCCGTGACCCAGCTGGAAGCCAAGACCGATTACTCTGGGAGGACCATCAAACCTTGTAGGGGTTGAGTTCTTTATTGAAACCGGCATTAGCGGACCTTTGTGTGAGCCCCTCATCCAGCCGCTTACCAGATGCCCTGCCGCGAACCCCTCAAGGACCTCCCCCACGGCTGGAAAGCCTGATTGGGAGCGGACAATTCACACAGGGTCGTCTTTTCCTACATATTTTCCGGCTGCGACATTCAATTTTTCGGTGCAAACGCTTGCGGCTATTGACTCCTCTTTCGGCAACTCCTCACCATTGATGTAAATATACTTTATTGCGTACCTGCTCGTCGTCCCGATTAATGCCAGCAGGGAATACATCTCCTGCGGGCAGCTCATTGTTACCTTCAAATGTTCATAGACATCCATGACCTCAAATTTAAAACCCTTGGTTGCCTTTGGGTCAATTATCAGACCTGCAGTGTTGAATGGGTCAGCAAAAACCCTGAAAAGGGGCAGATTAAAGGCAGCGGGGTCTGTCTTGTCGCAGGCAAAGATAAGGAGAGGGTCGCTTTTCCTTTCAACAAACTCCATCTCCGCAATGCCAGGACCCTGACCCTTGACGTTTCCGCTGAATGCGTCGCTCAGCAAGTCCTGACCTGCCCCATATAATTTATGCATTTTGGCGTATTCCGTTGCTTTAAGGAAGCCGTCCCAGGCAAGCCTATGGATTTCCTCGTTGTCAACCCCTCTCTTGTGGACGAGAATGCTCTCCAAGTCATCGCCGCAATTGAAAACATAGAAATCCGTCAAGAGCCCCTTATTCAAGCCCTCTTCCTTGATGTGTTTTCTGAATATTTCAATCATCTCTTTGGGCACGATAATGTGCCCAGGGCAGCTCCCGACATCTGCTTTTATTACGCTAACAGTGGTTGTATCCTTCATTATATTTCCCTCCAAAAACTGTTTTTGCAAAAATAACAGCCGGGCCCTTGTTGGAAACACCGTTAACATGAGCCCAGTTCAGTGCAGTAGAAGTAGTTATTTTATAACTATAAAATACTTTCCACTATACAATATATCTTTCTCTATTTGAATATATTGAAACATTTATAAATATTTTTCAAGTAATCTTCATATTCTTCAGGGGGAGGGGGATGAGAAGGAGGATTATAAAGCAGGGAAAGAACACCCTGACAATTACCCTGCCAGCAAAATGGGCAAAGAAGGTAAATCTCGCTGCAGGGAATGAAGTTGAGCTGACCGAGAAGGGGAACGAGCTGCTTGTTAGCCCCCTTGGGAAAAGAGAAAACCAGCTTTCTAGGGAATTTGACATCAAAAATGCGGAAAATTACCTGACAGCCTACCCAAATAATGTTTTTTGGCGCTTCATCGATACCTCATACAGGCTTGGCTATGATGAGCTCAGGATTAATTTTGATGATGCTAGAATCCTTGACCTGATTCAGCAGGAAACCGAGTTCCTGCTTGGGTTTGAGGTAGTGGAGCAGGGTGAAAATTACTGCGTTGTAAGAAATATTGCCTCAGCAGTGGAAACAGAATTCGATGCGGTGTTGAGGAGAATTTTCCTAATGCTGAATGCGATGCTGGGAGACTGCTATGAGGCCGCTAAAATGGGAAAATTCTCACGGATGAACAATATTGCAACAATTGAAAAAACGAACAACAGACTCACTAACTTTTGCGAAAGGCTGCTGAACAAAAATGGGTATAAGGATTACAGAAAGACCACAGCGATTTATGCGATGATAACCCTGCTTGAGCAGATCGCGGACGACTGCAGGGGAATATGCATTTATCTGGGGCAGTTCCGGGACAATGAGGTAAAATTAAGCAGGGAAACGCTCTCCTTCTTCAAGCAGACGATAAAACTGCTTGAAAGCTTTTACGGGCTATTCTACAAGTTTGACAGGGTAAAGCTGTACGAGCTGCTCAGAAACAGGCATCACATCCTCAACAACAGGGCAATCGAACTGATGCACACCCAGCCAAAAAAGGAAACAGTAGTTCTGTGCCGCTTGGCTTCAATCATGGGAAAAATATACCACCTGGCGGAAGCCTATGATTAATGCACTGCATTATTTTACAAAAAAATCAACCACTATCTGGATTGTTGCTGGGGAATAGCTTCTCACTTTCCTTTTAAAGACAATCCTGGCTTTCCTGCCAGCTTTTTTGGCTTCATCTTTGATTAGCTTGATTGTTGAGGCGTAAGGCTCCTCTACTGGAACAAACTGGTAGAAGTGGATTGTACCGCCCTCTGGCTTTATGGAAATTATTGCCTCGCGGAGGAAGCTTTCCCCGCCCTTTGGCAATGGCATTACAACCCTATCAAATGCTCCCTTAAAGCGCCTTGGGACAACTTTCTTCACATCCCCCAGTACAGCCTCAACTTTTCCCTGAACTTTGTTCAAGACAATGTTCTCCCGCAGCTGCTTGAAAGCGTTGGGGTTTAGCTCTATCGCAATCGCTTTTTCCAGGGGAGAGTTCTTTGCAAAAATTATGGGAAATGGACCCACGCCGGCGAAAAATGCCCCGACCACCTCGCCCTTCTTAATCTGCTTGCTTATGCGCAGCCTCTCATGCGACAGTCGCGGAGAAAAAAAGACCTTTCCCAAATCAACCTTGAAAGTGCAGCCGCTTTCCCTGTAAGTAGCGAGCTTTCTCTTTTTGCCCGCAATCACTTTTATGGGTTGTATGCGGAACTCACCCTTGTGAGCGCCGAAAATTTTGCAGACCGTTTCGAATTGCGGATTGATTTTAAGCAATGCTTCGCCAATTAGCTTCTCCTTACGCTCCAATTCCGGCGGCACTTCAATTACTGCAATATTTCCTACACTGTCAAAGGATGTGCGTAAATGCCACAGCTCCCCCTTTGAGAGCTTTCCGCGCAAAGCCTCCTTCAGGTTTCTTGGTTTCTGCATCGCAAAAGATAATCATACTAGAAACTATTTTAATATTGCCTTGTTATGCTACTTTGCTGTAAAAGCTCTAATCATTTGTTGCACTGTTACGCTTTCTGCCCGTATCTTTAACTCTTCCAGGCGTCTCTTCCTTTCCGGTGTGTCTGAGATTTCTTCTTTTGGGAGTTTGCCCAAAAAGAAGCTCGCTACAATCAATGCTCTTTTCTCTTCTGGCAAATCTTCAAGAAACACTTTGGTAAAAATAAGTTTCTCTTTGAGAGCAGGAGAAGAATTAGCTATGGCAATTTCCTCTAAAGCAAGGGCAGCATTCCTCATAACATGCGGCTTATCAAGTAAAGCCTTTGTAAGGGGCTTAATGGCCCTCATGTCTCCCAACTTACCCAAAGCACGAGCAGCATCCCCTCTTACGCTAAGCTCATCCTTTTTTAAACTCCTGCACAATGGCATAACTGCCCTCTTGTCCTTCAAACTTGCCAAAGCTTCAGTGGCTCGTGCTCTCACATCCATGTCCCTATCTTTCAAAGCCTTGATTAAAGGTCGCACTGCGCGCCTGTCATTCAAATTTTCCAATGCCCGGACAGCCTGATATCTGACATTAGAAATGGGGTCCCTTAAAGCCTCTATCAATGGGATAAGAGATTTTTTGTTTCCAAACTTGCTCAACCAATTAGCAGCTCTAGCCCTGGCATAAGAATCAGGGTTAAATAATTGCAAAAATATCTCTTCCAGCCTTCCTACAATGCGTTCTCTCTCGATGTATTCCTCAACTTTCATTCTGGAAATAGCCCTCTGCCGCTCTGCTTTTGGAAGTCTTAAATCCAGCCTTTTCAAAAACCTTTTCCCGCGCCTGAAAATTGGTGGCATCGCAAAAGATAATCATACTAGAAACTATTTTAATATACCCTCTGGAGCTATCACAGCTTCAAATACTCAATTATTTGCTCCAAACTTATAGTTTCTGCATTCGACTTCAGCAGCTGCATATAGGCTCTTCAGTTCCCCACTAATCCTATTTTTCTCAATATACTTCCTAACATTCTCCCTTGCAATTTGCAGGCGCCTTTTCGCAGGAGAACCAATCCCGCGCGCCTTTAGGCCCTTAACTCTTTTCCTCAGCTCCTTTATCCTTCTCTTGGGTATCTTTGCCTTTGGTTTGCGCACCATGCTAAAAATAGTGCAAAAGAGATTAATAAATCTGCTTGGGAGGCGCAATTTATTAAATATGTTAACATTATTGCTATACTATGGACATTGCACAGCTGCTTTACGAATTTTTTGGTAAGAGAATAGCGGAAGGCGGCCAGTATAGTGCAATTGAATACATTGTGTACGGCGCAATAATGCTGGCGCTGGCATTCTTTGTGATTTACCCAATGCTAGACAGGCGCGGGATAAAATTTGATTGGCGTTTCATGCTTGCCCTGCTCCCCTACATTCTGCTCGGGAGCGCTGTGAGGGTCCTTGAGGATATGTATCTGTTGCCCAGCAGCTATAATCCGCTTGAGGCAGGCTACTGGGTTGTTACCCCTGGGATTTATGTTTCTGTTTTCATTGTAACGATTGCTTTCCTTTTCATTTCAATGGCGATCTCGCAGCGAATAGGATTTTCCTTCCATAAAACATTTGCATTGCTGGGATTGGCACTGAGTGTTCCAATTGTTGGGTTTGAATTAATTAATTTCATTGCCTGGAATGGCGTGCTTGCAGTGATTGCACTAGTAGCGGTACTAACCGGAATTACAACTTTCCTGCTCAACAAATTCACAAAGCTGGGGCTGCTCAGAAACAGGCTGAATTTGCTGGCGGTAGCATCACAGCTCCTGGATGGAAATGCAACCTTTGTTTCAATACAGTTTTTTCGCTGTGGGGAGCAGCATCCCATCTCAGGATTTTTCCTTGACCTCTTTCCCTTCAGCTTTGTGCTTGTGAAGCTGGCATTGATTCTGCTGATTCTTTATTATGTGGACAAGGAAATAAAGAGCGAGAATTTGAGGGGATTCATTAAAGTGGTTATTGTAGTACTTGGATTTGCAACTGGCTTAAGGGATTTGCTAACACTTGGCGTAGGGACTTGTCTCTAAAGATTTAAATAGCCCTTTTTACATTAATATTTCTGGAAGGGGCAAACAATGGTAAAAAAATGGATAGACAGGGCAAGAAGAGTCGGCAGGAGATTAAGGGGGTCAAGCCCTCAGCAGAGAATATTAAAGAAGTATCTGGGCTCGAGGATTAAAGAAAGCCAGGTGGATAAAGAAATCAGGGTCTTTCTTAAGAAGAAAAAGCTTACTGCTGGAAATGTGCTGAGCACTATCGAGTATTTTGAGGGAAAGATGGACAGGGCATTTGGCATAGAGGATGAGAAGGCAATAGTAAGGGAGCTTTCAAGGGTAAGTGAGTTGATAAGGGCGAATAAAAACCTGCCAAGAACAGTGAAAGACCTCTTAATTATGGAAACTGTTAGGCGCTCCGGGTTTGTAGAGAAAGAGAGTATAGCAGATTTGCAACGTTGGATAGTACTGGAAATGAACATGCAAACCATGAGGAGAGTTCTGGAGAGGTTGCGGAAAGGGTGAAAGATGGGGGCAAGATGATTTTATCCTCTTGCAATACTTCTTCAATCTGCTTTTTGAGATTTGATTTATAGCCCATACATTAGTACCTTGTATCTTGTTTTTATAAATCTTATATGCTCCCGGCTTTTCGCAGGCTTTGGGCGAAAGCCTTTTATATTTATATATATGTATATATATGTATGAGCAAACTTATTTCGGTAAGCGACGAAGTCTACGAAACCCTTAAAAGGCGGAAGAACGGGAAATCGTTCAGCAAGGTGATTAAGGAAATGTACGAAAACAACAGGAGCAAGGATATTATGAGGTTCGCCGGCATGTTTGAGAAGGATGAAGGATTTGCAAAAGCAATGGATAAAATAGCTAAGAGCAGAAAAAATTTCAAACTTCGCAGAGTGAAGCTTTAAATGGTTTGTCTTGATAGTGATTTTCTCATAGCTTTTCTTAGGGGCAACCCAGAGGCTGAACGAAAAATATTACAATTAAAACAATCAGGCGAAAGATTAACAATAACGCCGATTTCTGCTACAGAATTGTATTTCGGTGCGATAAAAGCTGATAGAACTGATGGTATTGAAAAAACAAAATTGTTCCTCTCAATGCTTGAACTTCTTGAATTTGATTTAGCGGCAGCAGAAAAGACAGGAGAAGTAATTGCAACACTAGAGAAAAAAGGCCAAAGAATTGGTGACAAAGACGAGCTTACTGCTGGCATTGCTCTAAGACACTGTGAGAACACAATAATCACAAGAAACAAGAAACATTTTGAAAAAATCCCAGGAATAAAAGTAGAAAAATGGTGACTACCCCTTTCCAATCCTTTCCATCACCTTCTCATGCATTCTTTGGATGAAAGCGAGCTTGCCCTCCATCCTCATTATATCGCTGTATCCTTGGGCGTAGAGGTTGAAGGAGAATGGACTGGGAATATCGCTTTCAATGGTTTTTACCCTTATCTTGCCCTCTTTGATTGCATCAACAACCTTCTCAGCTGAATCAATGTCCATTAGGTCCTCAAGGATTTCTCGGCGCGCCTCTTTTAGTATTGGGAAATTTTCTGAGATTCTTTTCACAGCATAAAGCAGCAAGCGGGAATTCATCTGCTGCCTCCCGACAGACTTTGTTCTCCCCTTATATTTGCGCAAAATCATCAAAGCGCGTGTAGCGCAATGCCTGAATCTGCGGTTCAACACTTCTGTTCTTTCAAGAGCGAGCTCTGCTATCTCCCTTAAATCGTTTGTCTCAAGGAGGGTAAAGGCCCTGTCAAGGGGAAGCTTCTCTGCTGTAAGAACAAAGCCGTTGTCGTTCAGCACAATTTCAACGTCCTTGTGGATTAGCCTGCCTACAAGATAGGCAAATACCCTGCTCAGGGCATCGTTTGTCCTTCTCCCGTAGAGAGTGTGGAAAACAGCGTGCTTTCCATGCTCATCGGAAAAACGCTCAATTATGAGTCTGTTGAGATGCGGAATTTCGCTGTAAAGGAATTGTTCCTTGAAATAAGAGTAGATTGCCTGGGCTGCATTCTTGTCGAGGTAGAGATAGCTGTGGATGAATTCAATGATTTCCTTCTTGGATTTTTTTGCCCTGAATTTTTCCTCCATCAATTTTCTGAATTTTTGGATTTCCAATGCGAGGTCAAAGGAGAGGGGCAGCATTTCTGAAAACCAGCTTGGAACTGTGGGCGGCCTTTTTGCAGCAGACCGCACCTGCACAGTGTTTCCTCTGCTATATTTGAACAAATAGCTCTGCCCCCCAAGGACAAATACATCTCCTGGGCGCAATCTTTCAACAAATGCTTCATCCAAAGTGCCAATTCTCTGTGTACCAATCTTTACCTTGATGCGCGCCTCCTCTGGGATTGTCCCGAGGTTTGTCATGTAGAGAACGCGAGCGAGCTTGCCCCTCCTACCAATCATGCCAGTTTCCTCATCAAACCAGATTTTCGCATACACTGACCTTGTTTCTAGGGTGGAGTAATGGCCGGCGAGGTACTTTATTACTTCATTGAAATCTTCTTTAGGGAGAGAGTGGTAGCAGTAGCTCTTTCGAATCAGCTCAAACAAATCCCTTTCATGGATTCTGGATGCGATTGCGATTCCATAAATCTGCTGGGCAAGAACATCCAAGGAATTCATTGGGATTGTTATGCGGTCAATCTTATGCTCCAAGGCATTCTTCAGCAGAACAGAGCATTCAACAAGGTCATCCCTATCAAGGACAATAATGCGACCCTTTACTGTATCATGGAGGTGATGACCGGCCCTGCCCTGCCTTTGGAGTGCCCTGGCAACGCTTTTGGGGCTTCCAAGCAGAACAACAAGGTCAATGTAGCCAATATCAATTCCTAATTCCAAGGAGGTGGAGGAGACAACGCAGCGCAGCTTTCCGTCCTTGAGGCGCTGCTCTACATTCAAGCGCTTTTCGCGAGCAACAGAGCTGTGGTGGGCATCCAAATTTCCGCTATGGTAGTGTTTAGGGAATTTATCCTTGAGGTTGTGCACTACCCTCTCAGTGGCAGAGCGTGTGTTTGTGAAAACAAGTGTGGTTTTGTGTGTTTGAATTAGGTCATGAAGCAAAGAGTAGAGCTTATTGGAAATCTGCTCCTGGGTTATATTAATCAAATCCGGTAAGGGGGAAAGCACTTTGAGGTCGAGCTTTTTCATGAATTTTACATCCACTATCCTGCAGTCCCTTGGTTCGGTAGGAGATTTCATCCCAACAAGGAATTTTGCAACCTCACGCAGAGGAGCAATAGTGGCAGAAAGACCAATCCTGCAGATTTTTGGGTTGTGCCTTTGCAAGCGCTCCAGTGAAAGGGAGAGGTGCACCCCGCGCTTGTTCGAGGCAAGGGCATGGATTTCATCCACAATGCACCACTTGATTTCTTTTATGTGCTCAACAAAGCGCGGGGAATTCAGGAGAATTGCAAGTGATTCTGGAGTTGTGATGAGAATGTGGGGGGGATTGCGGAGCATCTTGCTCCTTTCGCTTGTTGGAGTGTCTCCCGTTCTAACTGCAACCCTTACATTTATTTCTTTGCCCTGCTTTTTTGCTTTCTCGGTAATTTCTTTCAGAGGCTCATTTAAGTTTCTCTGAATGTCATTATTGAGCGCTCTCAGGGGGGAAATATAGAGGCAGTAAACCTTATTCTCAAGCTGGTTGTATTCCGAAAGGGAGATGAGCTCATTGAGAATTGCTGCAAAGGCAGAAAGGGTTTTTCCCGTTCCTGTTGGGGCAGTAATCAAAGTGTTTTCTTGGTTGTGGATGTTGAGGATTGCATAGCGCTGCGGCTCAGTGAAAGAGCCAAAGCGCTCTTTAAACCAGCTAGCCAGCAAGGGATTCATCGCTTTGAATATCTCTGTATCGGAAAATTTCTGCTTCTGAAATGTGATAGCCATACTCTCACTTCTACATAACAGAGGGGTGTTAGTAAACGAACATAATAAGTAAAGCAGGACAACCAATAAAAAGATTTAGATTGCGCTACAAGGATTTAGTATGGTTAAGGGCTTGGAACGCTATGGAAAAATTCTCGCTGGGCATGAGAAAGCCAGGTATTTGATTGCAAAGGAATCCGGGCTGCTTGAAAAGAAAATCGGGGAAGCGAAGCGAATCCTGGAAAGCTGTGAGCTCTGCGAAAGAAAATGCAGAGTAAACAGATTAAAGGGAGAGCTTGGATTTTGCAAGGCAGACAGCAAGGCAAGGGTATTTGGGGCCCATTCGCATTATGGGGAAGAGCCCGAGCTCGTTCCTTCGGCTACCTTGTTTTTTGCGGGCTGCACTATGAGGTGCGTTTACTGCCAGAACGCTCCTGAGAGTATTCAGCCAGAGATGGGCACTGAGTGGGGTGAGGAAAGAATTGCAGAATGGATTGAGGAAAAGTATCGGGAAGGATGCAAGAACGTGAACTTTGTTGGAGGCGACCCAACGCCCTATATTTACAACATTTTGCGTGCGCTGCAGTTGTGTGATGCAAATATTCCTGTTGTGTGGAACAGCAATGCCTACTATAGCGAAAAGACTGCTGAGTTATTGCAGGGGATTGTTGATGTTTACTTGCTCGACCTCCGCTACTTTAATGAGGAGTGTGCTGTAAAACTGAGTTCCGCTCCAAACTATCCTGCGGTTGCACAAAGAAATTTTCTGGCTGCTGCGAGGGATGCTGAATTGCTGATAAGGCTATTGGTAATGCCCTCCCATATTGAGTGCGATGCAAAGCCGATAATCAAGTGGATTTTTGAAGAGCTGGGAAATGATGCAAGGCTGAATATTTTGGGGCAATACAGACCAATGCATCTTGCGCACAAATTCCCCGGGATAAGCAGGGGCTTGACAATTCAAGAATACCAGACTGCTGTGCAATATGCCAAAAGCATTGGATTGAAGAATCTGGTTTGAAACGCAGAGAGCAGCCGATTAGAAAATCTTATAATTAAGTTAATGCACTATTTTTAGCATGGGAAGAAGACCCAAGATTACAGAAAGGGAGAAGAGATTTATCAGGAGGGCTGCGCGCATTGCAAAGCACACAACTGGGAGTGCGATTGCTGGGCGCATGGAAAGGTCTGTGCCAACAGTTACTGGATTAATCAAAAAGGAGGGGCTGCGCACCCCTGAGGAAACAAAGAGAATATGGAAAGAAATTAGAAGCAGAAGCTATTTAAAACACCCTAAATTTGAAGAAGTTGCCAGCTTGCTGAGGGAAACAAAAGCAAAGCGCAATATGTCGATACGAGCAATTGCGCACAAGTGTAGCGTCCCAATTAGCTATGTCCAAACGGTTGCATCAAGAGAAAAAATCCTATCTAAGGAAGAGAGAAGAGGGCTGGGTAAAAAATTTGTTGGAAGAAAACCAAGGGCCAAGCCCATAAAATTTAAGAGTAATGCAGAACGTGCTGCTGTATTTCGTCATGCCGGGCTTTCGCAGGTAGAGAAGGATGTCCTGCGCAGAAGGGCAACAGTGCCGCCGGAATCCTTTGAGAGCATTGGAAAATCATGGGACATTACAAGGGAGATGGCGCGGCAACATGAGGAATCTGCGAGGGAAAAGACCAAGCGCTATTTGAGAAGGCAGGCGAGAAAGAAGCAAGCAAAGGAATAGCCTGCTTGCTTCAAATTCCTTCCAAAAGCCTTTCTGCTTCTATTGCTGGGAGAGAAGCCTCTCTTATTTTTATAGCAGCTTTCTCAATGTCGTATTTAACCCTTTTTATTAGCAGTTCTTCTTTATTAAAATCCAACAATGCAAAGCCAGCTTTTGGGTTGTGGTCCCTGGGCTGGCCAACAGCGGGCAAACTTACAACCATCCTCTTCCCCTTGAAAGAAATTCTTGAATTGTCCTTTAAGTATTTCTCGTTCTGCTTTGTGAAAACATAGGGCTCATGGGTATGCCCTACCAAAA
>JAFCCK010000152.1 GCA_017610245.1 Candidatus Iainarchaeum sp. | reverse complement strand
AGCTTACGCTAAAGCTGCCCCTTTCTGTCTTGTGCCCCCCCACACTTACCTCATAGCGGTAGCTGCCGGCTCTGAGCTGAAAGGTGTAAGAGCTTTCGCCTGTTTTGGTGAGGATTTCATTGCCGGCTGAATCAAGCAGCTTCAGTGTGTTGTTTGAAAGGGGCTCACCTTCAGTATTTTTCACAACAAGCGTTACCTCCCTCATGCTCCCTACAAAGAAATCATAGGCAAACCACGCTATGCCCAGAATTACGATTATCGCTGCAATTATCTTAATGTTTTTTTGGAGTATTCCGGTAACAGGCATAATCTTCCCGACAATACCCTCTTCCTCAAGTTCTGTTTTCTCATCGCTGTAGGTGGGAGATTCAAATTTTTCAAAATTTTCTTCCAATTCAATCACTTGCCAAGGCTTTTTAAAGCAAATGTTTAATTATTTAAATGATTTATATATTTAAAGGTTTGCGGTGAAAAAACCATGGAAGAGTTTTCAAAGCAGGAAAACCTGTTTTTTGTTGCATTGGCTTCAGCCATGATAATTGTAAGCTTGGTCCTAGTGGCACTGCTGCTGCTCTCGCGGCCAATAGAGCCTTACAACGAGCTATACTTTGACTTGGATTCAATTCAAGAAAAGGCGCTTGTTGGGGACGAGCTCCCTTTTACATTTTTTGTTGAAAACCACGAGGATAGGCAAATGGATTACACTTATTCAGTTCTTGTTGGCGGGGAAGAGCTCAAGCAGGGGGAGCTTTCGCTGGCAGACGGCGAGCAGAGAGAGGTCAATGAAAAGGTTTTGCTTTCAAGTGCGGGGGAGCAGAAGGTAGAGGTCAAGCTAGAGAACGCCTTCCAGGACAAGTACAGCATATTCTTCTGGATTGATGTTGGTGAGTAGGTTGCGGATTGCGCTGCTCTCCGATTCACAGTGCGGAATAAACTTTTTTCCAAAGCTGGGTGAAAAGCTTTCAGGGCAGATTGCTGACGCGGAAATTGAAACACACTTTGTGCCTTCCCCCGAGGATCTGCCTCTCAAAGCAAAAGAGCTCGCCTCTTCCTGCGACCTCATATTTGTTTTCTCCCTCTACAGCGAGGACAAGAGCAGGGCGGAAATGGTTGTGGAGAAGTTGGTTGATGTTGAAACGGAAACAGGAAAGAAGATTGTGAAGGCAATTGAGGAATCTGAGTTGGATGACATCAATACAGCGGAGCAGCTTGAGGAGGAAAAGGAGAGGCTCGCTGAAAAGTGGTCCAGCCTAATTGTAAAGACCCTATTTAAGCCTGGGGAGGTTTCGCCTGAGGAAGAGACCAGAGAGCAATTTCCTATCCCTTAACTCTTTTCAGCAATTCCCCATTCCTGAATTCATGCAGCCAATTCAGCTCCATTCCGAGCAACGCCTCAACCGAAAGTTTCAGCAAGTCGCCCCAGTCCTTTTCTCTTTTGCTTTTGTTCTTTTGAAACTCGGACTCAATAACTTTCACAAATTTGGGCGCTGCCCGCTCCGGCTTCGCGCAGGTACGTAGTACGCAGCCATTTATTCTCTTAGCTATTTTCACATAGCCACTATCAATTGCTGCATGGGATTCCAGTATCTCAATGATTTTTTCAAATGGAAGCCAGTCATAGTAGAATTTTGCATGAAAGCTGCTTTGCACAGAAGCATAGATGAAAGCGTTTCCCAGCTTCCACTTCTGCTGCAGTTCTCTAACGGCTTTTTCCACTTTCTGGAGGGAGGTCCAGTCAAAGTCAGCAAACAGCGGTTGCAAGCCGTTCGCGGCAGGAATGTTGGAGTAAACCCCGCCGGTGTAAGCCTGTTCCTTGGGAGACTTTTTTTGGTGGGCGCGCGCCCAGTAGAATTTCATTGGAAGGAAGAAGTCTCCCATGGGGTCTATTTCAGGCAAGCGCTTTTTCATCCTAATACCCTTCACCCTTATTTAAATATGGTTATTTTTTAAGCCCTTTCCATCAGTTTTTCTTCTATGGAAAAAGTGCTTGTTACTGGCGGAGCAGGCTTTATTGGAAGCCATGCTGTTGACGCGCTTCTTGCAAAGGGCTACTCTGTAAAGGTTCTGGACGACCTCTCCACAGGGAAAGAGGAAAATTTGTCCCAGGCAAAGGGCAGCATTAAATTCATCAAAGGGAGCATTCTGGATGCCCCGCTCTTGGAGAGGGAACTAAAGGGGTTTGATGCAGTGCTGCATTTTGCCGCGTTGCGCTCGGTTTTTGAGAGCATTAAGCGCCCCAACGACTACAACGCAGTGAATGTAAATGGTACAGTAAATGTGCTCGAGGCGATGAGGGAAAATAATGTGAAGAGGATCGTGTTCGCTTCCAGCAGCTCGATTTACGGTGCTTCTGCCAAGCTGCCGCAGACAGAAACCGATGCCCCAGCTCCTTTATGCCCTTATGCGCTTACAAAGCTTTTTGGTGAGCGCTACTTAAAGCTCTACCGCCGGCTCTTCGACCTGGAAACCGTAAGCCTGCGGTTTTT
>JAFCCK010000151.1 GCA_017610245.1 Candidatus Iainarchaeum sp. | reverse complement strand
CATTGCAGCATTCAGCGCTTCCAAATTTGAGTGAATGTCCGCTATCAGCAGGTATTGCATTTATATCCCAAAGAATAAGAATCAAAAAATTGGAAAGGAGATGGTTGAGAAGTGATGAGAAACCTTGCAATTTTTTTGAAACTCCTTTTCGCGGAGTGAGCTTGTTCTCCAATCACCCGTCCAATTGATGCCTTGTTACAATTAACAAACCATCTCCAAAAGTAAATAGGAAAAGGTGGTTTAAAAGGCTTTCTGAAACTCTGGAAAGTGAAGGGGTGAAGGGTAAAAATAAGCGTTTGCCGAATGCCCCTACGGCGATTAGCAAAGGGGTTTTGCATCCTAGTCCTTCTCAATAACCAGAAAGCTCTCTGTTTCAAGCACGCCATTTATGTTGCGAATCTTGTCAATGATTCTGTTTAGCTCCCTTGCAGTTGGAGCTGCAATACTGCAGAATATGTCGAATCTGCCAGTAACCTCAAAAATTGGCATCAAAGCATCTAACTCCCTTATCCTTTCTGCGACTCTCCTTGTGCTCTTAGGTCTGCACTTTATTGCAACAAGGCTTTCAAAGGAAAGCTTTGAATTGAGCTTCACTGTAAAAGCCCGAATAATGCCCTTCTCCTTGAGCCTTGCAACCCTTTTTCTTATTGTGCTTTCACTAACATGAAGCCTTTTTGCTATTTGAAGAAATGGTGTTCTGCTATCCTTACTCAGGAACTGCAGTATTTTTGCATCCAAAGGGTTCAAAATCATAAAAAATATGGTAAACGAAATTTATTTAAAATAGAGTTTAATTTGACGAAATTCGTCAAAGGGCTTTTACCGCTTTATTTGTCCTCTCTAGCCCTTCCTCGATGGATTCTATAGGGGAAGCATAGGAGAACCTCACACAGCTGTCTACACCAAAAGCACTCCCTGGGACAAGTGCAACATGGGCCTTTTCAAGCAGGAAATTGCAGAAGGAAAGCGAATCCTTTATATCGCCCTTATATAGGGCACTCACATCAGGGAAAAGGTAGAATGCGCCGAGCTGTTCGCTGCAGCCTATCCCGTCAATTTCACCCATGCCCTTCAAAGCGACCTTCCTTCGCCTATCGAATTCCTTGACCATCTCATCAACACAATCCTGGCTGCCGTGCAGGGCAGCAAGCGCGGCTTTCTGGGCAATGCTGTTTGGATTGCTTGTCATTTGGCTTTGCAGTTTTGACATTGCCTTTATTATTTCATTTGCTGCAACAGCATAACCAAGACGCCAGCCAGTCATGCTATAGGTCTTTGAAAATGCATTAATTGTTATCGTCTTTTCCAAAATACCTTCACCAAAAGAAGCAATACTGTAATGCTTAGCACCCTCATATAAAAATTTCTCATAACACTCATCAGAAACGATAAATAAATCCTCCTCCAAAGCAATAGCGGCTATCTCCTCCAAAGCGCTTTTCTCAAAAACAACCCCGCTGGGATTGCAGGGGCTATTTATTACAATAATTTTTGTTTTTTCCGTTAAAGATTATTTTATTGATTCCACATTTGGTTGCATCTCTCCCCCAAACCCCACAAAAACAGGCTTTCCACCCGCTAGCCTTACTTGTCCTGGATAACTTACCCAATAAGGGCTTAAAATAAGAACTTCATCGTTAGGGTTTAGTAGGACCTGAAATACATTGTAAAGAGCATGCTTTGCACCATTGCAAGTAATAACATTGTCCCTGGAGCACTCCACCTTATTCTCTTTTCTCATCTTCTCGGCGATTGCCTCCCTCAGCTCGTTTATGCCAGCTATGGCAGTGTATTTAGTAAAGCCCTCATCAAGTGCCCGCTTTGCCGCTTCCTTAATGTGCGGGGGGGTGTCAAAATTAGGTTCACCAGTGCCAAAGTTTATTACATCAGCCCCCTTTGCCTTCAATTCCTGGGCTTTTGCCTTTACCGCAAAAGTAGCGCTTGGCGCGATCCTTTCAACCCTTTCACTCAGAATCTTCCGCATAAGAACTGAATGGGGGTGAGAAGACTTTTTAAAAACAGATTGTGTGGTACGAAATTCATACCTGGGCTTATTCAAACAGGCTGCTTATGCTTTCATTATTGTGGATTCTTTTTATGGATTCCCCAAGGAGGTCGCTAATGTCCATTACCTCAAGCTTCCCGCTCTTTTTTTCCTGAGGGATGCTATCCGTAACAATAACCCTATCAATTGCGCTTTCCTCGATTCGCTGCAGAGCATTCTTCGAAAAGATACCATGAGCGGCAAAAACAGTAACGCTGGCAGCTCCAGCTTTTTTCACTATATCAGCTGCCGCGCATATTGTTCCGCCCGTATCTACCATGTCCTCAAACACAACGCAGTCCTTTCCTTTAACATCTCCAATGAGATGAGCCACCTCTACCTCCCCTGGCTTGGGTCTTCTCTTGTTCACTATTGCCAAATCAATGCCAAGAAGCCCTGCCGCCTTCGTTGATTTTTTTGCAGAACCGGCATCTGGAGCAAGAATAATTGCATTAGGCAGCTTCTGCTCCTTA
>JAFCCK010000150.1 GCA_017610245.1 Candidatus Iainarchaeum sp. | reverse complement strand
CGGGGTTGCTGGAAGGCTGTTCAGCTGTTTGGGTAAGGGAGGCGTGAATATTGAGATGATTTCCCAGGGAAATAGTGAAATAAACCTTTCCTTCATTGTAAAGGAAACGGATTTGGATAGGGCAATAAAGCTAATTCATCAGGAATTTTTGGAGAGTGCTTAAAACGAAAAAACTGAAAAGGATTTGGATTAATGGAAACAGGCGGAACAAGATTGCGATTAAAACAGCGAGGAAAGCTGTTAAGCTGCTGCAGAGCAGGAATGTTACGCTAGGGGTAGATGGCTCTTTTTTCAGGTTTAGGAACAAGATTGAGCTTGGGGAAGCTGATGCAGTGCTTGTTTTTGGCGGCGATGGCAGTTTGCTGCATGCTGTGCGGGGGATGAAAAAACAGTTGCCTGTTCTGGGTATTAACTGCGGGAAATTTGGGGCATTGATGGCTGTTGATGCAGAGGGAATCGAGAGCAGGCTTGCAAGGATTGTGGATGGGAAATATTCAGTGGAAAAGAGAAGCAGGCTCAGCATCAGGGCAGATAACGGAAAGGAATTGCTTGGGCTTAATGAGGTGCTACTTGGCCCGCTGGAATTCGGGAAAATAATGCGATTTGAGCTTTTTGTTGACGGGAAGAAAAGATTTTATGAGGAAAGCGACGGGCTGATAATTGCGACAACAAGCGGCAGTTCAGGGCATTGCTACTCTGCCTATGGGAAACGGCTTGATGCTAGGGAGAGGAAATTCTCGGTTGTTTCTTTGAATTCCTTTGCTAGGAGGGTGAAGCCCTTTGTTGTTTCCGACAGGGTTAAAATCGGGGCACGGCTTCATGACAAGGGGCAGATGCTGGTTGATGGCAAGGTTTGGAGAACAGTAAAAAGGATGCTGAAGGTGGAGAAGGCAAGGGAAAGTGCATTATTCATAAAAGCGAAAAGATAACGTCTTTTGACGAATTAATATTCGTTTAAAGGTAAACCTTTTTATTTGAATGCATTGTAATTATTTTAATCACAAACAGGTGAAACGGTTGGATTTTGAGGAGACTAAAGAGCCCCTTACAGAAGAGCAGGCTGTAGAGGAGGCAGCTAGGTGTATTCAGTGTGAGAAGCCAAAATGCGTTAAGGGCTGCCCCGCAGCAGTTGATTGTAAAGAATTCATAAGGCTTGTGGCTGAAAGGGACTTTGATGCCGCATTGGGGAAAATAATGGAAAAAAATCCTTTTCCAAGCATTACCTCAAGAGTGTGCCCAACACAAGTGCAATGCGAAGGCAACTGTGTGCTGAGTAAAACAGGGAAAGAAATTAAAATAAGTGATTTAGAGAGGTTTGCGGCAGAGAATGGAAAAGTAGAGGAGAAAGAAATTGTAGAGAATGGGAAGAAAGCGGCTGTTGTAGGGGGCGGCCCGGCAGGGCTTGCTACTGCGCTTGAATTAAGGGAAAAGGGCTTTGCAGTAAGTGTTTTCGAAGCAGGAGAAAGGGCAGGTGGGCTTCCTCTTTGGGGAATTCCCCACTATAAGTTGCCCGCTGGGGTTGTTGAAAGCTGGGTAAGCAGGGTTAAGGAGAAGGGGGTTGAATTTGTTTTTGGGAAAAAAGTGGGGAAGGATGTAATGCTGCCTGAACTGCAGAAGGAATTCGATGTTGTGTTTATTTGCATCGGGGAAAACAAGGAGAAGGGGCTTGGTTTGCAAGGCGAGGAGCTACAAGGGGTATTGTACTGGAATGAGTTCCTGCAAAAATTCAATGGAAGCAGCGGAAGTTTTAAAGGGAAGAAAGCAGTGGTTATTGGAGGCGGAAATACAGCAATGGACTGTGCGAGGGTTGCTGTGAGGCTTGGTTATGAGGTAATAGTAGCGTATAGAAAAACAAGGGATTTTATGCCATGCTATGAGAGTGAAAGAGAGAAAGCTGAGGAAGAAGGGGTGAAATTCGAGTTCCTTTTGAGTCCAATTGAATTTTTGGGTAACGGCAGGCTTGAGAAAGTACGCTTCCAAAAAGCGAGGATTGAAAAGGAACAGTTTATTGCAACACAGGAAACAGTGGAGATGGAAGCGGATGCAGCAATTATTGCAATAGGGCAGCAGCAGGACAATAGTGTATTGAATGAGACAGAATTGCAGGGGAAATGGATTGAGGCAAGCTCTTTTTCTATGCCCCTTAAGAGAACATTTGCAGCTGGTGATATTACAAACGAGGAAAAGACTGTTGTAAGCAGCATTGCATCTGCAAAAAAGGCTGTAAGGGAGATGGAGAAGCTGGGGGGTGAAGGAAAATGAAGACAAGTGAATTGCATGGATTTTACAAAAAAAGCCTTGAGGAGAGGTTGGAGCTAGTGAAAGAGTTTGCTGGGCTTGAGCAGCAGGATTTGGAAGTGCTGCAGAAATTTGGAGCAATGGATTTTGGAATAGCGGACAGAATGAACGAGAATGTGATAGGGACGCAGCAGTTGCCTCTTGGTATTGCAACAAATTTTCTGATTAATGGAAAGGATTATTTGATCCCGATGAGTGTGGAGGAGCCGAGCATTATTGCTGCTGCGAGCAA
>JAFCCK010000149.1 GCA_017610245.1 Candidatus Iainarchaeum sp. | reverse complement strand
AAAAAGGCGGACTTGAAGGGAACTGCCTGTGGATCGATTCAGAGAACAGCTTTAGGCCAGAGAGGATTGTCTCAGTTGCAAAAGCCAATGGCCTTGACCCTGAGAAAACATTGAAAAAAATCTTTACTGCTAGAGCATACAACTCAGACCATCAAATGCTGCTGGCTGAAAAGGCAGTTGATATGATAAAGGAGAAAAACATAAAGCTCATAATTGTGGATTCATTAATGGCGCAGTTTAGGTCGGAGTTTATTGGAAGGGGCCAATTGGCTGGTAGGCAACAGAAATTAAATAAACACATGAGGACCTTGATGAAACTGGCGGAAACGTACAACATAGCAGTATTAGTAACCAATCAGGTTATGCAAAGACCAGACATACTGTTTGGCGACCCAACTGCCCCTGTTGGCGGAGAGATAGTCGCGCACAATTCTAAAACAAGAATCTATCTCAGAAAAAGCAAGGGAGACAAGAGGGTTGCGAAGCTCGTTGATAGCCCGAGTTTGCCAGACGGGGAAGCACTGTTCAGGGTTACGGAGAATGGAATAGAGGATGTTTAAGGCTCTGGCCCTTTATTTGCTTTTTTCCCTATTCCACTACCTTGAATACCTGGTCGTTTTCCTTCACTGGCTGCGCTACCTTCAATCCAATTGCTTGCCCCTTCTTTGCTTCTTGCACAGCTTCATGCTCTATCTGCATGCTCTCTACAGGCTGCTCAAACTGCTGCTCATGACCCTCAATGCTTATTTTGTCCCCCACCTTCAGTGTGTCGGAAAGCTCTACCACTGCAACACTTATTTTATCGTAAAAATGGGTTATTTTTCCCACAGGCTTTTTTTCCATTAAGCAATCACCTTATAAATGAAGGATAAAAACCTTAAAAACCCTTTTCAATACAATTTTCTTGTGGGCTAGGCCGGGGGGTCAGCGGTCTCCTGTTACTGGAAATCCGCTTTACGCCGGGGCTGAAGCCTAGGAAGCGGGGCATTTGTGCCATGAAAAAGCCATTGCTGTAGCGTTGACCTTCTGTACCCAGAGGTTTTTTGTTGAGATGAAACCCGTCAGGTTCGGAAGAAAGCAGCGGTAGTTTCATCAAAAAATGCTTTGGGAGCGCGGAAGCGAGTGAAGGCAATGCCACTTTTTCTTGGTGCTTGTCTCCATTTCTAGGCACGCCCACACTTGAAAAAAAGCCTTTTTGACAAGGAAAAAGAATAAATATAAGGAAGCCATATTAATTTCATGTTTTCTCTTTAGGAGGTTGCTTTTGATGCCAGAGGGGAAGAAAACAGTGAAGGAAATCATTGATGAAATGAGAAGGGAGCTAAAGGAAGAAGAGCCCAATGAATTCGAGTTCTTCATGCCCTCCCTTGTCAAAGCAAGGCAGGCAGAGCAAAAAAGGAGGAAAAAGCGGGGCAAGAAGGGTAAAAAGAGAAAAGCTGGTAAGAAAAGAAAAACAAGGGGAAAAGCAAAGAGAAGGATAAAGAGGAAGAAAGCAAGGGGCTCCAAGAAAAAAGGAAAGCGGGCAAAGAAGGGTAAAAAAAGCGTTAAAAAGAAAAGGAAAAGGGGATAGCTAAGCTCCTGAAGGGCAAAAAGATTATTTTTTCACTTTTTCTATTGCCTCTCTCTCAAGGTTGGAAAGAGCTTTCTGTAGCGCGGTTATGAGGTTCCAGTCTGATTCGCTCGCAACAAGCTCAACGCCAGGCACTGAAAGATGTAATTGTACTGAGTGCTTTTTTCTGCTGCCCTGCTTTTTGTATGCCTTAAAATGGGCCCTTAGCAGCACTCTGTTGTTAACAACCTTTGCGAGCTTGTCGTAGCTGCTTGAAAGGGCTAAATCTATCTTGGCTTTGTCGATTTCGTCAACATCGGGCAAATTGCTTACTTGGATATTTCTTTCCATAAAATTCCCTAACCCTGCTTCAAGCCACTTACAAGGCTAGCAATCGCTTCTTTTTGGGAAGCTGCTTTTACTATGCCGCTTGCAACAAACACGCCAACTGTGCCAAGCTCTATTGCCTTGCTGACATCTCCTGCATTCTTTATTCCCGCACCGGTTATTACCCCAATGCTGGGAGCAATTTCCTTGATTGCCTTAATTGAGACAGTGATTAGTTCTGGCTTTGCTGTGCTTACACTAATGTCGCCACCAATAAGTTCTGGCGGCTCAACGGCAATAAAATCCGGCTTTGCTTTCATTGCTGCTACCTCTTTCGCCCTAGCTGTTGTTTCCGCACATACCATTACTTTCAGCCCAACTGATTTTGCTCTCCCAATCGCTTTTTCGATAAACTCGTTGCTTTGTTTATTTTCAGCGTGGTTTAAAATTGTTCCAGAGGCACCAGCTTCCTTCACCGCTTCCGGCAACACTTTCCCTGTGTTGGGGCCGTACTCTATGGGGTCGATATGTTGGGCAAAGACGGGCAGTAAAACCGCTTCAGCCACTAATCTCAAATCTGCTGCTTGGACAACCAGGGCGATGGAAGCACTAGTTTGCTTGCCCACCTCCTCGGCTGTTTTTGCTAACTGCAGTGCCTTTTGTCC